>DAOUYK010000002.1 GCA_030666145.1 Mycolicibacterium sp.
CGGGTCGACACCCAGCGCGAGATATTGCGCGGCCGTCAACAGGGTACGCCTGCGCAGCGTCTCGGGTTCCTGCGCGACGGTGATCGCATGCAGGTCCACGACGCAGAAATAGGCATCATGACCTCCCTGCAACCCCACCCACTGACTGACCGCGCCCAGCGCGTTGCCCAGGTGCAGGGAATCAGAGGTGGGCTGCGCGCCGGAGAAAACGACCGGCTTGGTGTTTGGGGTCATGATGAACGCCATTTTCCCATTGCCTGTCCGAAGCAACGATGCAGGCACCGTCGGATGGCAGCCGACGACGCGTGCCGGGACACGCCAATCACCCGTACTCGACCGTCACCGGCGCGTGGTCGGACCACCGCAGGGCATAGGCGGGTGGGCGTTCGGTGCCCGCGGATGCGACCCGCACCGCCAGGCCAGGGGTGGCTAACTGGTAATCGATGCGCCACCCCGCGTCGTTGTCGAATGCTTTGCCGCGCCACGACCACCAGGCGTACGGACCGGCCAGGTCGGGATGCGCCTGGCGTACCACGTCGACCCAGCCGGTAGCCAGCACATCGGTGAGCCACTGCCGTTCCTGCGGCAGGAAACCCGCCTTCTTGAGGTTGCCGCGCCAGTTCTTGATGTCGTTCTCGGTGTGAGCGATATTCCAGTCGCCGCACAGCAGCGACGGTATTCCATCTGCAGCCGAGCGCGCCATCAGCGCCGCCATCCGGGCGGCAACGGCGGCCATGAAGCGCTCTTTCTCCAATTGACGATCGGTGTCGGCCTCCCCGGTCGGGAAGTACACGCTGGCCACCGTCAGATCGGCGGTTTCGACCTCAACATAGCGGCCGTGGGCGGCGAACTCCGTTGCCCCACAACCGATCCTGACGCTGTCGAACGGCGTGCGCGATAATACCGCAACCCCGTTGCGACCCTTGATATGGGGCGCCGCCGAGGCTAGGTGCCACCCGTCTGCCAGCGCTGGCGACAGCGCGTGAGTCAGCTGCTCGTCGTCGGCGCGAGTTTCCTGCAGGCACACCACGTCGGCCAGGGTCTCCTTAAGCCACAGCAGCAGGCCGAGGTTCTCCTCGGACCGCTGTTTGACCGCCGCGCGGATGCCGTTCACGTTGATGGTGCTGACGATCACCGCCATGTTTCTCCCGTGCGCTTCACGACCGCAGACCCTAATCGGACACATCACAGCGTTCTCGCTCGACCGGCAGTATCGCCATGACCTGCGGCGGGCTGACCATCGGCCTGATCACGATGCTTGTGCCGAGGCCGTCCCCACTAGCACCTTCTCACCATGGTGCGATAGTCTTCGGCTCGGTCATGAGTGCCAGCGTCAAGCCCCGGCTCGCTGGCCGGCAACCCTCCAACCGCGGTGGGGTGCCCCGGGTGATGACCAGGTTGAGCAGCCACGCACGGCTGCAAGGCAAGCGCGGGTCCGCTGTGAAACGGGCCCCCTGAAGAGACGGGGAAACCTGATGACGAGTTCAGCCGTGACAGTTGCCGGTCACAAGTCGTGTATTTCTGCGTGTTTCTGACCTACCGCCAGAAGCCTTTCATGAGGAGAACATCACATGGGCACCGATACCGAGTCCGACGCCGCTACGTGGGCGTTCGAGACCAAGCAGATACACGCCGGGCAGGCGCCCGACACCGCCACCAACGCCCGCGCCCTGCCTATCTACCAGACCACCAGCTATACGTTCGACAGCACCGACCATGCCGCAGCGCTGTTCGGCCTTGCCGAGCCGGGCAACATCTACACCCGCATCATGAACCCGACTCAGGATGTCGTAGAGCAGCGCATCGCCGCGTTGGAAGGCGGTGTCGCAGCGCTGTTGCTGTCCTCCAGGCAGGCGGCGGAGACTTTCGCGATCCTGAACCTCGCCGGGGTGGGCGACCACATCGTGTCCAGCCCGAGACTGTACGGCGGCACCTACAACTTGTTCCACTATTCGCTGCCCAAGCTCGGTATCGAGGTGAGCTTCGTGGAGGACCCCGATGACCTGGAGTCATGGCGGAGCGCTGCGCAGGCGAACACCAAGGCATTCTTCGCCGAGACCATTTCCAACCCCCAAATAGACATTCTGGATATCCCCGCGGTCGCGTCCGTGGCGCACGAGAACGGTGTGCCGCTGATCGTCGACAACACCATCGCGACGCCCTACCTGATCCAGCCGATTTCGCACGGCGCCGACATCGTCGTGCACTCGGCGACGAAGTATCTCGGCGGGCACGGCACCGCGATCGCGGGCGTCATAGTCGACAGCGGCAACTTCGACTGGACCAACGGACGCTTCCCCGGCTTCACCACCCCTGACCCGAGCTACCACGGCGTGGTGTTCGCCGAACTCGGCCCGCCCGCCTACGCACTCAAAGCCCGCGTGCAGCTGCTGCGGGACCTCGGCTCGGCTGTGGCCCCCTTCAACGCATTCCTCATCGCCCAGGGTCTGGAGACGCTGAGCTTGCGGGTCGAGCGGCATGTGTCCAACGCGCAGAAGGTCGCCGAATACCTCACCGGACGTGACGAGGTGATCTCAGTGAACTACGCGGGCCTGGTCACCTCGCCGTGGTATGAGCTGGGGAAACAGCTGGCTCCCAAGGGAACCGGCGCGGTGATGGCGTTCGAACTGGCCGGCGGCCTTGAGGCGGGCACGTCGTTTGTGAATGCACTGCAGCTACATAGCCACGTCGCCAACATCGGCGATGTGCGGTCCCTGGTGATCCACCCGGCGTCCACGACGCACGCCCAGCTGTCCCCTGGGGAACAGCTTGCCTCCGGGGTGACACCGGGCCTGGTCCGGCTGGCGGTCGGCATCGAGGGGATCGACGACATCCTCGCCGACCTCGATCGAGGATTCGCCGCGGCTGCCGCTCTTCCAGGGCCGTCGGGTATCCACGGCAAAACCGATCCGCCCACTTTGGCCTCAGACTGAGGATTGTCACGTGACAATCATCGGTGTGAGGACCCCGGACCAGCGCGCGACCCTCCCCCCCGAGGGTGAGGTCGCAGTCGTTGACATCGGCGCACTGCGGCTGGAGAACGGCCAGGTTGTCGACGACGTGTCGATCGCGGTACAGCGATGGGGGGAACTCTCGCCCGAGCGCGACAATGTGGTGGTCGTGCTGCACGCGCTGACCGGTGACTCCCATATCACCGGGCCCGCCGGAGCGGGGCACCCGACGCCGGGCTGGTGGGACGGCGTCGCTGGTCCTGGCGCGCCGATCGATACCGATCGTTGGTGCGCGATCTCGACCAATGTCTTGGGTGGGTGCCGGGGGTCGACTGGGCCGAGCTCGCCGGCTCCGGACGGAAACCCTTGGGGCTCAAGGTTTCCCAGGATATCAATACGCGACCAGGTAGCCGCCGATGTGGCCGCGCTGGCTGAACTGGACATCGGCGATGTCGCCGCGGTGATCGGCGGATCGATGGGCGGAGCACGAGCCCTGGAGTGGATGGTGGCGCATCCCGGCAAAGTTCGTGCGGGGCTGGTGCTTGCTGTCGGAGCACGTGCCACCGCCGACCAGATCGGAGCGCAGAGTAGCCAGGTGGCAGCGATCACGTCCGACCCGAACTGGTGCGGGGGCGACTATTACGGCACCGGACGCTCCCCCGACGTCGGCGTACAGATCGCGCGCAGCTTCGCGCACCTGACCTATCGGGGCGAGAAGGAGTTAGACAATCGGTTCGGCAACGACCCGCAGGGCGACGAGGACCCCGCAACCGGCGGTCGTTATTCCGTACAGAGCTACCTGCAGCATCAGGGCCGAAAGCTCCTCGCACGCTTCGACGCCGGCACCTACGTCGCGCTCACCGACGCGTTGTCTAGCCACGACGTCGGACGCAACCGGGGCGGCGTCGAGGCCGCGCTGCGCAGCTGTTCGGTACCCGCTGTGGTTGGCGGCATCTCCTCGGATCGCCTATACCCGCTGCGGCTGCAGGAGGAGCTGGCCCACCTGCTGCCGGGCTGCGAGGGGCTCGATGTCGTCGACTCTGGGTGCGGTCACGACGGCTTCCTGCTGGAAACTGATGCGGTCGGCACGCTGATCCGCCGGACGCTGGAGCTGGCAGCGCGGTGACCGGCTCACCCGAACAGCGTTCGCTGTCGTTCGGTGCCGAAGCCGCGGCCTACGAGCGCGGGCGCCCGTCCTACCCTCCAGAGGCGATCAACTGGTTGCTGCCTGACTTGCTGCCCGACGGAGGCCACCGCCCCCTTGAAGTCCTCGACCTCGGCGCCGGCACCGGCAAACTGACGACGCGGCTGGTCGAGCGCGGCCTCAACGTCATCGCTGTCGACCCGATCCCCGAGATGCTCGAACTGCTGTGCACCTCACTGCCCGACACCCCGGCGCTGCTAGGTAGTGCCGAAGAGATCCCGCTGCCCGACGACAGCGTCGACGCGGTGCTGGTGGCCCAGGCATGGCACTGGTTCGACCCGGAGCGGGCGATCAGGGATGTGGCCCGCGTATTGCGGCCTGGTGGTCGGCTTGGTCTGGTGTGGAACAACCGCGACGAACGGCTGGGCTGGGTGAAAGATTTGGGCCGCATCATCAGCCACGAGATCGACCCGTTCAGTCAATCGGCGGATCTGCCCGCCCCGTTCAGCGACGTCGAGCGCGAACAGGTCGAGTGGACCAGCTACCTAACGCCGCAGGCGTTGATCGACCTGGTGGCCTCGCGCAGCTACTGCATCACCTCCCCGGAGCAGGTGCGGGCCCGCACACTGGATCGCGTTCGGGAACTGCTGGCCGGCCATCCTGCCCTGGCCAACGTCAGCGGGCTGGCACTGCCCTACGTCACTGTCTGCATCCGAGCCACATTCGCCTAATTCCCGCGAACGCCCAACGCCGGTAGTGCCGTCTCCGGCTCAACTACAGCCGATGCACGATCGGCGCGTCAAAGCAATGGGGGTCATCAAGGCACTGGGGTCAGCTGGTGCCGAGCGGATCGATGGTCCACGCGATGTAGAACACTGCCGCGCTGACCGCTCCCGTGGTGAGGACGTCGAACGTCCGGGTACGCACCATGAGCAAGCCTGCCCGATCGTCGGTGAGAGTCAACCGAAGTGCCGCCGCCACACCGACGCCAATCGCCATCACCAGCGCTCCGCGGCGCCAATAGCCGGTGGCCACCAACGCGAAGGCCGCCACCAGAAACAGGCCGACCAGCATGATCGGCCATTGCACAGCGAACACCTTGTGGGCGAATTCCTTGACGGTCACGGGGACGCGACGGCCTCGGCACGCTCGACCACGTTGGTCAACAGGAACGCCCGGGTCAGGGGGCCCACACCGCCGGGATTCGGAGAAACGTGGCCGACCACCTCCCAGACACCGGGGTGTACGTCACCGACGAGCTTGCCGGCGTCGTCGCGGCTGACACCGACGTCCACAACGGCGGCGCCCGGCCGGACCATTTCGGGGGTCACCATGTGCGGCATCCCGGCGGCGGCGATGATGACATCGGCTTCGGCGGTGATCTGGGGAAGGTGGCGGGTCCCGGTGTGGCACAGCGTGACCGTGGCGTTCTCCGAGCGGCGGGTGAGTAGCAGACCGAGCGGGCGGCCGACGGTTATGCCGCGCCCGATGACGACGACGTGTGCGCCGGCGATCTCGACCTGGTAGCGCCGCAGCAAGTGCACGATGCCCCGAGGGGTGCACGGCAGCGGAGCCGGCCCGTTGAGCACCAATCGCCCCAGGTTCATCGGGTGCAACCCGTCAGCGTCCTTATCCGGATCCACGCGCTCAAGTGCGGCATTCTCGTTCAGCTGCTTGGGCAATGGCAGCTGCACGATGTAGCCGGTGCATCCGGGGTTGGCGTTGAGCTCGTCGAGCACCTCGTTGAGAGCGGCCTGGCTGATGTCGGCGGGCAAATCGTGGCGGATCGAGTTGATGCCCACTTTGGCGCAGTCGGAGTGCTTACCGCGCACGTAGGCCTGTGAGCCGGGGTCGTCTCCCACCAACACGGTGCCGAGACCGGGAGTTCGCCCGTGCGCGGTCAGCACCTCGACACGCTTGGCGAGGTCGACGAAGATTTCGTCGCGCGTTGCTTTGCCGTCCAAAGTGATCGCACCCACAGCGGTCATTCTGTCAGGCGGTGTGATTTCGACGACGGCGTGGCAAGCTTCGTTGACATGACAGCCCTCCATGATGTGTTCACCCCAGCCAAGCTAGGGCCGCTGACGTTGCGCAACCGCATCATCAAAGCCGCGACATTCGAGGGGGCCACGCCGGAGGCGCTGGTTACCGAAGATCTGATCACCTACCACCGGCTGCCGGCGACCGGCGGGGTCGGCATGACCACTGTCGCCTATCTGGCCGTCTCGCCTGGCGGGCGCACCGAGGGCAAGCAGATCTACTGGCGTCCCGAGGCGATGCCGGGGTTGCGCCGGCTAACCGATGCGATCCACACCGAGGGTACGGCGATCAGCGCGCAGATCGGGCACGCCGGCCCGGTAGCCAACGCGCGATCCAACAAGGCCAAGGCCCACGCACCGGTGCGGTTCTTCAACCCGCTAGCAATGCGCTTCGCCAAGAAAGCCACCCGCGAGGACATCGACGACATCGTCGAGGCCCACGCCAACGCCGCGCGCTGCGCCATCGACGCCGGCTTCGACGCCGTCGAGATCCATCTGGGCCACAATTACTTCGCGAGTTCGTTCCTATCGCCGCTGATCAACCGTCGCCACGACGAGTTCGGCGGGTCACTGGCCAACCGCGCCAAAGTCGCAAGGGAAACGGTCCTGGCGGTGCGCCGGGCGGTGGACAAGGCGGGCACACCGATCGCGGTGACAGCCAAGCTCAACATGACCGACGGCATTCGCAGCGGCATCTCCACCGAGGAGGCGCTGCAAACCACGAAATGGCTTGAGTCCGACGGCGGGCTGGACGCGATCGAGCTCACCGCTGGCAGCTCACTGGTCAACCCGATGTACCTGTTCCGCGGCGATGTACCGATCAAGGAGTTCGCAGGGGCCTTCAAACCGCCGCTGCGGTGGGGTATGCGGATGACGGGCAAGAAGTTCCTACGCGAATACCCCTACCACGAGGCCTATCTGCTGCGCGATGCGAAGCTCTTCCGCGCCGAGCTGTCACTGCCGCTCATCCTGCTCGGCGGTATCACCAACCGCGACACGATGGACCTGGCAATGGCCGAGGGCTTTGACTTCGTCGCGATGGGTCGCGCGCTGCTCGCCGAGCCCGATCTGATCAACCGGATTCAGGCAGACGGTCCCGACCATTCGGTGCGGTCGGTATGCAACCACTGCAATCAGTGCATGGCCACCATCTACGAAGGCACTCGCTGTGTCGTCACCGGATCGCCAGTCAGCTAGGGGGCGATGCGAGCACGCTCACAGGGCGCGACGTTGCCGTCGGCGCTGGCCAGAAGGATCACCGACACCATCAGGTGGCAGAGCCCGACCTGAGAGCCAACCGATAGAGTTGGTCCCGATGAGCCGACCAGCATCCCCTGCTCTGACCGTTCGGTACGACGGATCCCCACGCACTTTCGCCGCTGGCAGCGACGTCGTCGTCGGCCGAGATCTGCGCGCCGACGTCCGCATTGCGCACCCGTTGATCTCCCGGGCCCACCTCGTGCTGCGGTTCGAGCAGGGCCGGTGGATCGCCATCGACAACGGCAGCCTCAACGGGATGTTCATCAATGGACGCCGGGTGCCGGCAGCCGATGTCACCGACGGCCAGCAGATTCACCTTGGCAACCCAGACGGGCCGCTACTCACATTCGAGGTCGGACGTCCTCAGGGGTTGGCGGGTTCCCCGCCACCGACCGCGCCGGTCCAAGGTCTGGACCGCCCCAGCGCGACCTGGCCCAGCGAGCCACCGCCACCCACGGGGCAGCCTCCCCATCCTGAGCAGTATCCGAGCGGACCCGGTCCTCGCCCCACCGGACCAGGTCCTCGCCCCACCGGACCAGGTCCTCGCCCCACCGGACCAGGTCCTCGCCCGACTGGCCCAGGCCTTCACCCGCCCGGTCCAGGTCCTCGCCCGACTGGCGGGCAGCCGCCGGCGCCGGCACCTGTGCCCATCTCGTCGCCGGAACTGGAGTCCGTCACGGTGATGGGACCAGCCGCAGCCCCGAGGTCGGGTGACGGCAACATCGCGACCAGCATGCTGAAGATCCTTCGGCCAGGCCGCCCGGCAGACGTGCCGGCGGGTTCGGTCAAGATCGGCCGTGCGGGCGACAACGAAATCGTCATCCCAGACGTGCTGGCCTCACGTCACCACGCCACCCTGGTCGCGACGCCTTCGGGCACCGAGATTCGCGACAACGGCAGCATCAACGGCACCTTCGTCAATGGCACTCGCATCGACTCGGCGATGCTCACCGACGGTGACACCGTCACCATCGGCAACGTCGACCTCATCTTCGGCAATGGCACGCTGATACGTCGCACCCAGGCCGCCGCTGACAGTGCAGTCGGCGGCCTCGACGTCCACGGCGTCTCCTGGACGATCGAGGGAAACAAGACGCTGCTAGACAACATCTCGATGTCAGCGCGGCCAGGGACACTGACCGCCATGATCGGCCCCTCGGGCGCCGGCAAGTCCACATTCGCCCGACTGGTCGCCGGCTACACCCATCCGACGACGGGCCAGGTGTCATTCGAGGGCCACGACGTTCACAGTGAATACGCCTCGCTGCGCTCCCGAATCGGGATGGTGCCCCAGGACGACGTGGTGCATGGCCAGCTCACGGTAAGGCAGGCGTTGATGTACGCCGCCGAGCTCCGACTGCCTCCCGACACCAACCAGACCGACCGTGATCAGGTCGTAAACGAGGTGCTCCAGGAGCTCGAGATGACCGAGCACCTAGACACCCGCGTTGACAAGCTCTCCGGCGGGCAGCGCAAGCGCGCCTCAGTCGCGCTCGAGCTGCTGACCGGCCCATCGCTGCTCATCCTCGATGAGCCGACCTCAGGCCTGGACCCCGCCCTGGATCGCCAGGTGATGGCCATGTTGCGCCAGCTTGCCGACGCGGGCCGAGTGGTGCTCGTCGTAACCCACTCGCTGACCTACCTCGACGTGTGCGACCAGGTGCTGCTGCTGGCCCCTGGCGGAAAGACCGCGTTCTACGGCCCACCCAGCGAGGTCGGCCCCTCAATGGGCACGACCAACTGGGCCGACATCTTCTCCCGTGTCGCCGGCGACCCAGACGGCGCGGCGCAACGTTTCCTCGCCCAGCACGGTCCTCCCCCGCCGCAGCCGCCCGCCCTTAGTCCCACAGACCTGGGCAATCCAACCCGGACCAGCACCCGAAGGCAGTTGTCCACCATCGCGCGACGCCAGATCCGGCTGGTGATCTCCGACCGCGGATACTTCGCGTTCCTGATGATGTTGCCGTTCATCATGGGCGTGTTGTCGCTGTCGGTGCCCGGCGACGTCGGGTTCGGCGTTCCCGTTCCCGCCGAGCAAGGTGGTGAGGCGCCCAATGAGCCGGGGCAGATCCTGGTGATGCTCAATGTTGGCGCTATCTTCATGGGCACTGCCCTGACCATCCGCGCCCTGATCGGCGAGCGGGCTATCTTCCGACGCGAGCAGGCAGTCGGCCTGTCCACTTCGGCGTACCTCATGGCGAAAGTCATGGTGTTCACCGGATTCGCCATCGTGCAGGCTGCGATCGTCACGTCTATCGCGATCGTGGGCAAGGGTTGGGGTCCCGGCGCAGTCGACAGCGGTGCGGTAATCAGCAACCGCAGCCTGGAATTGTTCGTCGACATCGCGGCGACGTGTGTGGCTGCGGCCATGGTCGGCCTGGCCCTTTCGGCTCTCGCCAGGTCGAGCGAGCAGATCATGCCGCTGCTGGTGGTCGCGATCATGAGCCAGCTGGTGTTCTCCGGCGGCATGATCCCGGTAACCGGCCGCATCGTCCTGGACCAGATGTCCTGGGCGACGCCGGCCCGCTGGGGCTTCGCCTCCTCGGCGTCGACCATCGACCTGATCCGGTTGGTGCCGGGTCCGTTGACCCCGAAGGACCGACACTGGGAGCACACCTCGGGTGCGTGGATGTTCGACATGGCGATGCTGGCGGCGATCAGTGTCTTCTACGTCGTTTTTGTACGCTGGCGGATCAGGCTCAAGGCTGGCTGAGGAGGAACGAGCCAGCGAGAAGTCGACCCGGGAAGGGAATCAGCGGCTCTGGGGCCGAGAAACCTCACCCGCCGATGTCGAGCCCATGGGCGGTCGCGTAGGCCAGCGCCTGCTCGATGTCGACCATGGCGCCACGCAGTTTTGCCGTTGTCCAGAACGTCGGCTCGATGCGCGCGCCGCGCAGATCGGCACCCTCCAGCCGGGCGTCCTGGACGCGCGCCCCTGTCAGGTCGGCGCGCCGCAACACCGCCTCGCGCAGGTCGGCAGCCACTAGACTCGCTTCGCACAGCCGGCAGTCGGACAGGTCGGTTTTGCGCAGGTCTGCCCCGCCGAGCACGGCAAGCGTCAGATCCACCTCGACCAGCTTCATGGCCCTCATCCTGCAGTCGATGAACGTCGAGCCGAGAAAGCTACAGTGGCGAAACGAACTGTGCCACAGTGAAGTACGTCGAAACATGCAGTTGCGGAAGGCGGAGCCGACATGCTCTGACTCGGTCAAATCGACACCGGAAAAGTCACATCCGGTGAACACCACACGTTCGGTGTGTAGGCGACTGAGGTCTTCGTCGCGAAAGTCGCGACCGTCGAATTCCCGGTCGACTTCGTGTGCGTTCACGCCATCATCAGCCGGCGACGAACTGGTCGGCCGGCACGTACACCCCTGCAGTAATGCCTGACCCCGGCTCCCGGGCGACGGTGCTGCGAAGTCGCACCACCATGCCGTGCTGGGTCGCCAGCCGGCCCACCACGAACAGCCCCATGTGCAGTGCGGTGTACGAGTTGCCCTCACCGAAGGACTGCAGCCGGATGTTGGCCATCTGCAGATCGGACTCGGTCATTCCCAGACCGGTGTCAGCGACCTCAAGGACCAAGCCACCGGTGCCGGTACGCACGGCCGACACCGTCACCTGCGAGTCGGACGGCGAATACCTCAGCGCATTGTCGAGCAGCTCAGCGAGCAGGTGGACCAGATCACCTGCGGCGGCAACGGCAATCTCGCTGCCCGGCAGCCCCGCGGTGGTGATACGGCTGCAGTCCTCGACCTCGGAGACCGCCGCGTTGACCAGCGCGGTGACCGGCACCGGGCCGGGCCGCTCGCGGGGAGGTCGCGCGTCGGCCAGCACCAGCACGTTGGCGCCGATGCGTTGCATTCGCGCGGCGAGATGGTCGAGCAGCACTAAGCTCGCGAGCCGGTCTGGGTCCTCCTCGTTACGCTCGAGTTGATCGATGAGGGCGAGCTGCTCATCGATCAGCGACTGGCTGCGTCGCGACAGCGTCTCGAACATGCCGGTCACCTGGATCTGAAGCCGGTCGTGTGCGCCGGCGAATTGCACTGCTTGCTCACGCAATTCGTTGATAGCGTGCCCGACCTGACCGATTTCTTCAGAAGTGTGCACCGGGATGGGTTCCACCGGGAATGGCTGCACCGGGAAGGGTTTGCCGTCACTGCCTTCGTGTTCGACTTCACGAGCCAGATCGCTGTGTGCCACCTTGAGCGCGTTGTCGCGCAGCGTGCGCAACGGAAGCACCAGCGAACGAGCCAACAGCGCGGCGAGTAGGAGCGCAATCGCGATCGCGGCGACCACCAGTACAGAGTCGCGGATCGCGGCAATTCGCGCGTCGTCTGCCTGCTGGTCGACTGTCGCCGGAATCGAGCGGGCGGTCTCGGCGATCACGCCGGCGGCGATATCTCGGGTGACCTGTTGGGACGCCAGCAATCCGGGGTTCCCGGCGAGCACGGACGCCGGATCGGACATCACGAGCATCCGGTCGGCCATCGCCGATCGCAGCGCCTCTGTACCGCCAGTCCCGCCACCGAGGTAAGCAGTCATCGCCGACAGCATTGAGGGCTCGGCGCCAGCCAGTGTGACCATGGTCGAGCGCAGGACCGGCTCGGGAAGGTCCGCGCCCCGGTTGACCAGCAGCTGCTGCAGCACCATCTGCCCGCGAGCACCGACAGCGTGCGACAGCGCTTTGCCCTGGGACCGGACGTTCCGGTCGTCGGCCACCAGGCCAGTGATGGCGGTGTCGGCGGCGATCAGCAGTGACGCATAAGTCATCACCCATACCCGCAGATCGTCGGCGTTGCCCATGATCGTGCCGAGCAGGTCCTGGCCGTCGTCGAGCAGTGTGTTCGTGGCCAGCCCGACACTGTCGGGTACCTCGGTGTCGGCCAGTTGCTGTCGGAGATCGGTCCTGCGCGCATCGAAAATCGTCAGCGCGGCCTGGGTGTCTCCGTCCCCGGTCGCCGCGATCATCGTGTCCTCCAGCGCAGCGAGGTAATCGACAACGCCGGGCACCATGTCGGCCCGCTCGGCGGCCGCCCGTAGCTGCACTGCCGCTGTCGCACTGGAGTAGATACGCAAGCCGCCGAACACGACGGCCAGCACCAGGGGCACCACGACGATGGCAAGTACTTTCCAGCCAACCGGCCAGTGGGACAGCGCAAACCGAGACAGCCTCTTGTCAGCCGTCATCGGCCACCCACATCGTCGGCGACGGACCCCAGAGGTGCCGCTCGCAGGAAAGCGACAAGAAAGTCGGAATCATCGGTGAATGGGCGCAGGTCCCAAGTGGACAGCAGCAGATCGGGCGCGAGCCCGGCATCTGCAACGTCAGCGAGAAACTGGACGAACTCGTAATCGCGACCCGCGCCGAAGCCGATCACCGCTCGACCGTCGTCCGCAAGGTGGGCGCGCAGCCGGCTCAGCACCTGGACTCGGGTACTCGGGGCAAGAAATGTCATGACATTTCCGGCCGACGCGATGACATCGAACGGCTCGGCGATACCCCGTGCCGGCAAATCTAGCTCAGCGAGGTCGCCAACGAGCCAGCGCGGCCCGGGATGGTCCTGTTCGGCTGCCTCGATAAGCGCCGGGTCGACGTCGACACCGACCACGTCGTGACCCGCGGTAGCCAGATAGCCGCCCAGCCGGCCGGGTCCGCAGCCGGCGTCGAGGATGCGGGCACCGCGGGGCGCCATCGCGTCCACCAAACGAGCCTCACCGGCTAGATCGTCACCGGCGCGCGCCATGGCACGGAAGCGCTCGACGTACCAGTGCGAATGTCCGGGATCGGCTGAGACCTTCTGCATCCAGATGCTCTGCTCGACCATGCGAGCATTATCGCAAGAGACGACGGCTGGATGTTCGCAGAGGCAGTCCAGCAACCGCCCGTCGACGGCCTAGAGGATGACCTAGTTGTGTTCAACGTGATGTTCTACTCGCCGCGCATCGCCGCCAATACGGGCAACGCGATCCGGATGGTGGCAGGCACCGGGTGCGGATTGCATCTGGTCCAACCGCTGGGTTTTGACCTGTCCGAACCCAAGCTGCGCCGAGCCGGGCTCGACTACCACGACCTCGCGTCGGTGACCGTGCACCCCGATCTCACGGCCGCCTGGGCGGCGCTGGCCCCCACCCGCGTCTTCGCCTTCACTGCACACGCCACCACGTCATTCGCCGACATCTGCTACCAACCCGGTGATGTGCTGATGTTCGGCCCGGAGCCCGCCGGCCTTGAGGCAGCGACGCTGGCCGATCCGCACATCACCGCGCGGGTCAGGATTCCGATGCTGAGCGGACGACGGTCGCTGAACTTGTCCAACGCCGCCGCCATCGCCGTCTATGAAGCGTGGCGTCAGCAGGGATTCCCCGGAGCGCTGTGACCGGCGGTCACCCGCTCCTCGCGCAAGCGCTCGTCGGGCGTTACCAGGTGTCCCAATGGCTCAGCTGGGCAGCCGGGAGCCGTCGTGCCAGGCGGAAGTCGGTGCCCTTGGTGTACGCGATCGGGAACAGCCCAGCCTGGCTGTACTCACCGAACGGGATACCGAGCAGTTCGGCGGCCTGACGCTCGCCGTCGCCAAGGAGGTGCAGTGTCGTCCAGGCTGACCCCAACCCGCGAGAACGCAATGCCAGCATGAAGCTCCACGCCGCCGGCAGCAGGGAACCCCAAAACCCTGCACTGTGACCGGAAGGGGTGTCTTGGGGCTTACCTTCCAAGCAGGGGATCAGCATCACGGGAACTTCATGGAAATGGTCGTTGAGGTACATCGCGGAGTCAAAGACGCGCGGCTGCTGCTCGTCGCGAATGTCACCGTGTGTGGGCTTAGGCGCCGAGAGATAGGGCGTCGCGTTGGTCCGGTAGATGTCGGCGAGTGCCTTCTTCTTCTCCGCGTCTTCGACGAACACCCATTGCCAGCCTTGGTTGTTCGACCCGGTGGGCGCCTGCAGCGCGATCTCAAGACACTCCATCAGCACCTCGCGTGGGACCGGCTTGTCTAGATCAAGCCGCTTACGCACCGAGCGGGTGGTGGTCAGGACTTCGTCGGCGGACAGGTTCAGAGACATCCTGCGAGCCTACATTTGGCGGGATTGTCGCTATCGTCCGGCGAACGCGTGCCAAATGTCGGGGTTCGCGGCGCGGCGCGTGTCAACGCGCGCGGCGGGGAGGCCAGCTCAGCGGAAATCGCGACTCCGCGAAGCTACCCGCATGCTGAGTTCGTCCATCCGGTCGGCGATCACGGTGACCGCGCCAGTGGTGTTCTGCACGATGCCGCGAACTACCAGCGCCGAGGCCGTCTGCGCCAGCCTGCGATGACGCGACCACACCCCCGGTGAGCACAGCACGTTGACCATCCCTGTCTCGTCCTCGAGATTCATGAAGGTTACGCCCTGCGCGGTGGCCGGCCGTTGCCGATGTGTGACAGCCCCGGCCACCAACACCCGGGTGCCGTCAGGCACCGACAACAGCCGGTCGGCGGGAACCACGCCCAGTGCCGCGAGGTCCTCGCGCAGAAACTGGGTCGGATAGCTGTCCGGCGAAACTCCGGTCGCCCACACGTCGGCTGCCGCCAGCTCCAACTCAGTCATCCCGGGCAGCGACGGGACGTGCGACGCCGATCCAATCCCCGGTAACCGATCAGGTCGCTGCGTGGCGGCAGCACCTGCGGCCCACAACCCCTCCCGTCGGGAGACCCTGAAGCTGCCCAGCGCCCCCGCGGTGGCCAGCGCCTCGGTCTGGGGCACAGAAAGTTGCAGCCGACCGGTCAGGTCGAGCAAGGAAGCAAAGGGGCCATTCATATTCCGCTCGTCGACCAAACTCTTAGCCAGCTCCTCGCCCAGATGACGAACGCTGCCGAGCCCGAGCCGCACCTCCAGGCCATGGTTCTCCAGTGTGGCGTGGGCGAGGCTGGCGTTGACATCTGGGCCTCGGACAACGACACCGTGCCTGCGGGCGTCAGCGACGAGTGATTGCGGGGAGTAGAAACCCATCGGCTGCGCCCGCAGGAGCGCGGCGCAGAACGCCGCTGGATGGTGCAGCTTGAACCACGACGAGTAGAACACCAGCGATGCGAAGCTCAGCGAATGGCTTTCCGGAAAGCCAAAGTTGGCGAAGGCCTCCAGCTTCTCGTAGATGCGTTCGGCTACCTCCCCGGTGACGCCGTGCAGTTCGGCCATCCCGTCAAAGAAGCGGTTACGCAGCCGCCGCATCTTCTCCGTCGAGCGTTTCGAGCCCATCGCACGGCGCAATTGGTCAGCCTCGGCCGCGGAGAATCCAGCGCAGTCGACGGCCAATTGCATGAGCTGTTCCTGGAATAGAGTTACTCCCAATGTTTTTCGTAACGCAGACTCCATGCAAGGATGGTCGTAGGTGACCTTCTCGAGTCCGTTGCGCCTCCTGATGTAAGGGTGTACCGAACCGCCTTGGATCGGCCCTGGGCGGATCAGCGCCACCTCGACCACCAGGTCGTAGAACACTCGCGGCTTCAGCCTGGGCAACGTGGCCATCTGCGCCCGTGACTCCACTTGGAACACCCCTACGGTGTCTGCTCGCTGCAGCATCTCGTACACTGCCTGCTCGCCCAGGTCCAGCCTGGACAGATCCACTTCGATGCCCTTGTGCTCGGCAACCAGATCAATGGCGTAGTGCAAAGCAGAGAGCATACCCAAACCAAGCAGGTCAAACTTCACCAATCCGATTGCCGCGCAGTCATCTTTGTCCCATTGCAACACGCTGCGGTGTTCCATCCGTGCCCACTCGACCGGACACACGTCGGCGATCGGACGGTCACAGATCACCATGCCCCCGGAGTGGATACCCAGGTGCCTGGGAAGGTTTGAGATCTGCATAGCCAGGTCAACCACCTGATCCGGAATGCCCTCGATGTCGGGTGAGTCGGTTCCCCCATTCACGCTGCCGTTCCATCGGCTGATCCGTCTACTCCAGGCATCCTGCTGCCCTTGGGAGAACCCCAGTGCACGAGCCATATCCCGCACTGCGCTGCGGTTGCGGTAGGTGATCACGTTGGCCACCTGCGCGGCGTACTCACGGCCGTAACGCTGGTAGACATACTGGATCACGTTCTCTCGCAAGTCAGATTCGATGTCAATGTCGATGTCAGGCGGCCCGTCACGAGCCGGCGACAGGAATCGTTCGAACAGCAACTCGTTGGCGACCGGGTCGACATTGGTGATCTTCAGCGCATAGCAGACCGCCGAGTTGGCTGCCGAACCCCTTCCCTGAACCAGGATATTGTTGAGCCGGCAGAATCGGGTGATGTCGTGTACCACCAGGAAATAGCCGGGAAACCCCAACTGCTCGATGACCTTCAGCTCATGTTCGATCTGGGTGTAGGCGGTCCGGGCGTGCTCAGGTGTGCCGTAGCGGTCGTGGGCACCTTCGGCGACCAAATGTCTTAGCCAACTGTTCTCGGTATGCCCATCGGGTACGTCGAACGGTGGCAATCGCGGTGCAATCAGGGCCAGGCCGAAGGCACACTGCTCACCAAGCTCGGCTGCGGCCGTGACCACCTCTGGGCAGTGCGAGAACACCTGTGCCATCTCGTCTCCAGACCGCAGGTGCGAGCCACCCAGTGGCGCAAGGAAGCCCGCAGATTCATCCATGGAACGCCTGGCTCGGATCGCGCCCATGGCCATGGCCAGGCGCCCCCGGGTGGGTTCGGCGAAGTGCGCTGCGGTGGTGGCAATGACACCCAGACCGAAACGGGGGGCCAACTCGGCCAACGCGGCGTTGCGCTCGTCATCGAGCGGATGGCCGTGGTGGCTCAGCTCGACGACGACCCGGTCACGGCCGAAACGGTCGACCAGGTCGGCGAGCGCTGCCGCGCCGGCATCCGGACCCCCTGTCGAAAGTGCCTGACGGACATGGCCTTTGCGGCATCCAGTCAGGATGTGCCAATGCCCGTCTGCGGCCTCGCTCAATGCATCGAAGTCGTAGTGCAACGTGCCTTTTTCGCCACCGACCAAATGCGCCGACGCCAACTGCCTCGACAGTCGCCGGTACCCTTCGGCCCCCCGCGCGAGCACCAACAGGTGCGGCCCAGGCGGGTCGGGTTCGTCGGTGCGGCTTCCACCGCCCAGGGACAACTCGGCACCGAACACTGTGGCCACGTCCAGTTCCTTGGCCGCCTCAGCGAACCGCACCACCCCGTAGAGTCCGTCGTGGTCGGTCAGCGCGATGGCCCGCAGATCGAGCCGAGCGGCCTCCTCCACGAGATCCTCGGGTGTGCTGGCTCCATCAAGAAAGCTGTAGGACGAATGGGTGTGCAGCTCGGCGTAGGGCGTCCCGCCGGGCCCCGAATTAGGCTCCGACTGGGGCTTCGAATTGGACCCGGCCGAACCCCTGGGTTCGTATCCGCCCCGCTTGCGCGACCAAGCCGGACTGTCACCGCCATCGCCGTACGTCGCACTCAGCGGCTTTCCGCCCCGGCGGGGCTCACCACCCCCGGCGGGTCCCAGTGGTCGGCCACTAAGGACGCGCTCCATTTCCGTCCAGCTCGGCGGACCATTGTGCCAACCCACCCCGTCAATGTATCGAACAAACGTTCGAGTATCGAGGTTTTCTAGACGTCTTTGCCCGCATCCGGCCCGTCGTCGTCGCCCAGCGTCGGCAGTAACACGTATCGAACCTGATCGCCGCCGGCCATCCGCGCCTCCTTGATCGCCGTCCTGGCGACCCCAATAATCGTGTCGACCACATTGTCGGGAGGCTCGACCGCCAGCGGCGCCAGCGGCGTGCACACGACGCCGATGCTCGCAGTCAGGCGCTGTGGCGTGACGGCGATGCCATCGCGGATTCTTTCCACCAGAGGCGAAACATCACTGGTGGTGAACGTGTCGGCGACCATGAAATCGCTATCGTCGAGGTGGGCGACGACCGCGTTGTGCCGGACTGTCTCGCGAAGCGCCTGCGACACCGCCACCCGTGCGCGAATACCTCCTCGCGAGCCACTCATGCCCAGCACTAGCGAGAAGCTGTCGATGTCCACCGCGACAACGGCCAAATACTGGTCGTCGCTGCGGCTGCGCGACGCCAGCAACGTGGCGACGCCCCGGTAGAACGCCTCGCGATTCAGCAGGCCCGTGAGCTCCTCGGTGTCGTCGAGATCACCGTCCGGCCGAATCAACTTGACCGTCATCCAGCAGGCGAAGGCCATGATGACGTTGAGCGCGACCGCCGTCCCCCCGGCGCACACCGCCAGCACCAAGTCCGTCGACGCCAGCCGCACAATCAGCACTCCCACAACCACCGCGGCGATGGTCCAGCTCACCGCCAGTAGCCGCCGGGTATGCATGAACACTGCGAACACCGTCACTAAGACGAAGTTCGCGGCAGCAACGAATCCGAAGAGCGGGTTGGAGACGATAATGGCGGATAAGCCGATGACCACCGATCCGACAATCACACAGGTAATCGACTGCGCCCGGGAAGGCCAAAAGCGACGTAACCACAACGCCGCCATTGCCACACAGGAGACGACCACGGCCACGCCGGCGGTCCGCGTCGCCAAACTATCGGGACCGAGTCGACTGAAGATCAGCGCACCGAGAATCAACCCGAGGGCCGCGAAACAGGCTGCTACCAGCCGACATGCCCACACCTGCAGGCCCCGCGTAGCGAGGACCGCGGTGATCCAATAGCAGTGATCGGACTGCAACAGCACAGGGCGCCGGGAAACAGCGGGGAACTCCGCCAACCATCGATCATTCAGCACCCCGGTAGTCAGTGTGATCGAACCAGATCACCCGCCAGGCACAATCAAACTAAAAGCACCCCAGTCATTTCACAGCGTGAGACCCGCGGCGCCCTCACTCGATATACTCGGCCACACCGTCCTCGAGCACCACACGAGCATCCGAACGCTCCAGATTCGCTGCCTCGGTGCAAAATACAGCCCGGCCAGATTCCAGGCGCCAGATCGACGTCGTCAGAACATCGCCCGGGAAGACCGGCGAACTGAAGCGTGCCGAGATCGCAGTGATCTTCGAAGCATCACCGCCGCCCAGGGCTGTGACTAGTGCCCGGCCAGCGACCCCGTAGGTGCACAGGCCGTGCAGGATCGTCTTGGGGAATCCAGCCAGCTCGCGCGCGAACCACGGGTCGCTGTGCAGCGGGTTGCGGTCCCCGGACAAACGGTAGATGAGTGCCTGGTCCTCGCGGGTGTGTAGTTCCACCCAGGCGTCGGGGTCGCTCTCGGGAGTTTCAGGCGCTTCCGGGCGCTGTCCCGGCTGTCCCCCGAAACCTCCTCCCCCGCGGATGACCAGGGTGGTGAGTGTTTCGGCGATAGCCTGACCGCTGTCAGGATCGCTGCCAGTGGCCTTGAGCATCACGATCGCGTTCTTGCCCTCGCCCTTGTCCTGGATGTCGGCCACTTCGGAGACCACACTGAGCTTGCCCGCCGCGGGCAACGGGGCGAACACCCGAATAGCCTGAGATCCGTGCAGCAGCTTGCTGAAGTTGAACGACCCGATCTTGGCGACGGCGCCGAACGGCGAGCAGGCGATCACGGCGTAGGTAGGCAGCACCTGCTGCTCGATGCCGTGACTGTTCTCGGTGGTGAAGGCGAGATCATCGACGCCCGCCCCCACACCCAGTGCATACAGCAGGGTGTCGCGTTCGGCCCACTCGAAGACCTGCGGTGGTGTCGTGTCGCCAATGGCGTTCGGATCGATCGGCATAGGAAGAGACACTAGCTGGCCCAGCTATAGGCTGTTGACCTTTGTCCGGCGACACGTGACCATGGGTCGCATGCACTATGTCGTTACCGGCGGTACCGGGTTTATCGGCACACGTCTGGTGGACCGAATCCTGGCTCTGCCCGAAACCTCAGCTGTGCACGTGCTGGTCCGTCGCCAGTCGCTCGGCAGGTTCGAACGTCTCGCGCAGCGCTGGGGCGACCGAGTGCGGCCACTCGTCGGTGACCTGACCGCGCCCAACCTGGGCCTCACCGACGCCGCCCTCGACTCCGCAGGCGGAGTCGACCACGTGGTGCACTGCGCCGCAATCTATGACATCGCCGCCGCCGAGGACCGGCAGCGGGCCGCAAACGTCGACGGTACCCGCGCCGTGATCACGTTGGCGAGCCGACTGGACGCGACGTTGCACCACGTGTCCTCGATCGCCGTCGCCGGAACGTACGCAGGGGTCTTCACCGAAGACGACTTCGACGTCGCGCAGGAACTTCCGACGCCCTATCACCAGACCAAGTTCGAGGCCGAGATGCTGGTGCGGTCCGCGACCGGACTTCGGTACCGGATTTACCGGCCGGCCGCGGTAGTCGGTGACTCCCGGACCGGGGAGATGGATAAGATCGACGGCCCCTACTACTTTTTTGGCCTCCTGTCCCGGCTCGCCGCGTTGCCCAGCTTCACGCCGATGGTGTTGCCCGACACCGGACGCACGAACATAGTGCCGGTCGACTTTGTGGTTGAAGCCGTCGCCGCACTCATGCACGCCGACGGCCGGGACGGCCAGACGTTCCACCTCACCGCGCCGAAAGCTATCGGGCTGCGGGGCATATATCGCGCAATCGCGCCGGCCGCCGGGTTACCGCCGCTGGTCGGATCACTCCCCCGCGCTGCGGCGACCCCGTTCCTACGAGCGAGCGGGCGCGCGAAAATCCTGCGCAACATGGCATCGACCCAACTCGGTATCCCCGGCGAGATCCTCGATGTCGTGGACCTCGCACCGACGTTCACGTGCGAGCGCACCCAAGAGGCCCTGCAGAGCACCGGAATCACGGTTCCGGAGTTCGCATCCTATGCACCGCAGTTGTGGCGCTACTGGGTCGGGCACCTCGACCCCAAGCGGGCTCGCCGGGATCACCCCGAGGGGCCGCTGGTGGGCAAACATGTGATCATCACGGGCGCCTCCAGCGGTATCGGGCGGGCATCGGCGATCGCGGTGGCCGAGCGTGGCGCAACGGTTTTCGCGTTGGCTCGCAACGCCGAAGCCCTCGACGGGCTGATCGCCGAGATCCGCGCGGCTGGCGCGGACGCGCACGCATTCACCTGTGACGTCACCGACTCGGCCGCGGTGGAGCACACCGTCAAGGACATCCTGGGCCGTTTCGGCCACGTCGACTACCTGGTCAATAATGCCGGAAGGTCGATCCGGCGATCAGTGATCGCCTCTACCGACCGGCTGCACGACTACGAACGCGTGATGGCGGTCAACTACTTCGGCCCCGTCCGAATGGTGCTCGCACTGCTTCCACACTGGCGCGAACGACAGTTCGGCCACGTGGTCAATGTGTCCAGCGCCGGGGTACAGGTCAGCAGCCCGAAGTACAGTGCCTATATCCCCAGCAAGGCCGCCTTGGATGCATTCGCTGAAGTCGTTGGCGCCGAAACACTTTCGGATCACATTACCTTCACCAACATTCACATGCCGCTGGTCAAGACGCCGATGATCGCACCGTCACGTCGACTCAACCCGATGCCACCGATCTCCGCTGAACACGCAGCCGCCATGGTGGTCCGAGGCCTGGTGGACAAACCTGCACGCATCGACACACCGGTCGGGACGCTTTCTGATCTGGGGATGTATTTCACCCCGAAGCTATCCCGTCGCGTGTTGCACCAGCTGTATCTGGGCTACCCCGATTCAGCTGCGGCCCGCGGAGTCGCCGAGGACCACTGCGCCCCGTCAGCAGTGCAACGGCCTAACCGTCCGTCGAGGCCGAAGCCTGCACTTCGGGTTCCCCGCACGGTCAAGAGGGCGGTGCGGTTGGTTCCCGGAGTGCACTGGTGACCGGAGCGCGTCAGCCGATCTTCATCGACGTCGACACCAGCGTCGATGACGCGATGGCTCTGGTGTATCTGTTGGGCAGCGCCGAGGCTGAAGTCGTCGGTATCGCCTCAACTGCGGGAAACTTTCCCGTACAACAAGTATGTCAGAACAACCTGGCTCTGCTGGAGCTGTGCGGGGCCACTGGCGTGCCGGTGTCGATGGGTTCGGAAAGCCCGCTGCGCGCGCCGCTGCGGACGGCCGAGGACACCCATGGACCCGAGGGGCTCGGCTAAGCCCGACTGCCTGTACCGACCGCCAACCTCACCGCCTACGACGCCGCCGAGGCGTGGGTACGGGCTGCCCATGCCCACCCCGGTGAGCTGATCGGGGTAGTGACCGGACCGTTGACCAACCTGGCGCTGGCGCTGCGCGCCGACCCGCCTCTGTCCCGACTGGTGAAGCGGCTGGTGATCATGGGCGGAAGTTTCGACTATCGGGGCAATACGACTCCGGTGGCGGAATGGAACGTCAGCGTCGACCCGGAATCGGCGGCAGAAGTGTTCGGGGCGTGGGCTGTCGAGCCCCAACGACTTCCGATCCTGTTGGGGCTCAACCTCACCGAGAACATCGCGATGACTCCAGATCTGCTGAGCCGGCTGGCACTGTCCGCCGGATCTTCCTCAACCCCGATGAGCGCGGATGACGATCCCGGCACCATATCGGCTGCCTCCAATCCGCTGATCCGGGTGCTCGAGGACGCCATGCGGTTCTACTTCAAATTCCATCACAACCAGGGTGAAGGCTACCTGGCCCATCTGCACGATCCGCTGGCCGCCGCGGTTGCCCTGGACATCGAGCCGGTGCGCTGCCGCGCCGCCACCGTCGATGTGGAGTTGGCCGGCACGCTGACGCGCGGCATGACCATTGCCGACTGGAGCCGACGGTGGTGGCGGGAACCCAATGCGCTCATCGGTGTAGACGTCGACCCTGCGGCATTCTTCGATCGGTTCATCTCCCGTGTGGGCGCATTCGCCAAGCAGCTCGATCAGTCGTAAACACCTTCGAGGTACCACCGCCGCTGCCGGTAGCACAGCAACAGAGCCTGTACGGGATCCCCGGCCTGGACACCGCCAAGCAGTACCTGCGCGCGAGCCGTACGACCGCTTCTTGCGTCCTCCCACCAGCGTTCGTCGACAGCCCAGGGGCCGGCCCACCATGACAACTGACCTTTGCGGCCGGGGGCGGCCAGCCGGAACGGATCTGCGGAGAACAACCCTCGTGCGGTGACCCGCACCGGGTTGCCTTCGGCGTCGAACAATTCGACCGGATCATCGAGCAGCACGGTCGGCGACGGCTCCGGGAGCCGTCCCGGCCACGGCTGGTCTGGATTTGCTTGTGGAACAAGTTCATCCCCCAGCGGGGTGAGGGTGATGCGTTCGGCAGGACCTCGCCCTCCACTGAGCACTGGAACCTTGACGGCCTCGGGGCCCAGAAGTCCTTGTACCCGAACCAGTGCTCGCCGGGCTCGCAGTCTGTCCTCCTCACCGACGCCACCCCACAGCGGCAGTTGTAGGGCCTCGGCCGACACCACCTCCACAGGGCGCAGTCGCAGCACTGTGACCGGCGCGCCGGGGCGCTGCGCCTCGTTTAGCCGATTCAGCCAACCGTCTAGCTGCCAGCGCACACGGTCGGCCGTGGCGTCCTCGGTCAGTGGCTCAGCACATCGCCAAACACGTTCCAGCTCTTGTCCGTTAGCAGCCGTGGCGTGGATAGCCAGCCTGGTGCATACCACCCCCGCGGCCTCCAGGCTGCGGTGCAGCACACTGGCGAGTGTGCGCCCGGCAAAGGCTGCTGCGTCCACCCGGTCGATCGGCGGGTCATAGTTCATCACCGCGTCGAGTTCCCGTTCGGGCTCCCTCCCCGACGGAGACCGGGTGGGCTCGCCGCGGGCAAGGCGGTGCGCGGCAACCGCATCAGCGCCGAACCGGGAGGCCACGTCACTTCGGGATAATTCAGCGAACTGTCCGATTATACGGATTCCCATGCGCCACAGCAGATCTGTTAATCCTTCATGGCTGGCCAGAGTCAGGCTCGGTTCAGCGACCAGCTGCCGGATCGACATCTCTGAAAGGAACAGCGCATCCCTGCCTGGGGCGATGATCCTGCCCTCTCGAGCGGCAAAGACGGCAGTGGGCAATTGATCGGCGATGCCGATCTGACATTCGGCGCCGGCTGCAGCCACCGTGTCGACCAACCGTTCAGCAGCGACCTGCTCGGATCCAAAGTACCGGGACGCGCCGCGAACCGACAGCGCCAGTAGCCCGGGACGCAGCACCTCCGCACGGGGCATCAGGTCGTCCACCGCGGCCGTGACATACTCAAAATGCCGGGCATCGCGGTCGGAATCGGCTGTGAGAATATGTAATTCCGGGCATCTGGCCTGCGACTCGCGGTGGCGCAGCCCCCGGCGCACACCCGCTGCACGGGCTGCCGCTGAACACGCGATGACTCGGTTGGCCAGCGTGACCGCAATCGGCATCGTCGAGGGCAGACCGGCAGCTGCCGCCGCGGCGACGGCGGGCCAGTCCATGCACCAGAGCGCCAACACTCTGGAACGGGCCACACCCTCTGGTCGACCCCGCCTCCGTGTCATCCGCCTAGCGCACGGGCGGGGCCGTCCGAGCGTCCTCGAGCGCGCATGGTCAGCCGCACACGGCTGATCCGCCCACATCCCGGGGTGGGCGCTCCGCGACCGGCACCAGCCACCTCGTAGCCACTGACATTCGCATCCAGCCTCTCAGGAGCCCCCTGCCAGTTCCCATCAGTGACGAGCAGCGTGCATTCCCGCTGCCGGGCGCGGGCCACCACTGCCCTGGCGCGGGGCGCCAGCACCGACCGACCTCCCAGGCCCAGGACCACCAGATCCATTCCGTCTAACAGGACCGCGGCCACCTCGACCGGGTCGGCTCCCGGCTCCGGAATGACCGCGACTCTGCTCAGGTCTGCTCCCATCTCCACCGCGGCCAGTAATCCGATATCGGGCTGGCCGATGATCGCGACATGGCCTCCCTGCGTTGTCACCGCCGCCACCATGCTCAGCTCCAGCGACCGGGCACCCGAAAGCAACGCCACAGTTCCGCGAGGTAGCGGACCGGGGAGGAGCTCAGGCAACGGATCGGGCATCAGCAAAGAATCAGGCCCGGGTGAGAGCTCCGGACGCGCCGGCGCCGCCCGGAGGTTTCCACCCCCCTTTCCTGCCATCTTCTCGGACACCGAGACCATCTGCCTACGCAGCTTTTCTACCTGTTCAGCACGGTGCGACGGATTCCTATTAGCGCTCACTTCATCCATTGCCAACGTCACTGCAGCACCTCCCGCATCACCCGATTCAGCACTGTGTTCGAATATATGTTCGATACATTAGTAAACACTCCGTCCCCGGCAGCGTCAACCAAAGTTCTTTACCAAAATATGACATTGACAACTGTCACCATTTACTGATGTACTCCAAGCGTGCCCACCGGTGAGCATCCAGACCCGCTGCCAAAGCGCGGCTCGCCACAAGCCCGCGCCGCCAGCCGACGATGCGAGCTGCAGACCTGGCCCGCGCGGTGAGCTGAAACCATGGGCATCTTCGGCACTGGGACTCCGCGGCGGAGCCACTCCGCCGATGCCGTGATCACCGGCGCCGGCAGTGGAATCGGCGCCGCGTTCGCCGTCGAGCTGGCCCACCGCGGCGGACGCATCGTGTGCAGCGACATCGACGAAGGCGCCGCACGAAAGACCGCCGCGCAGATCGTGGCCGCCGGCGGGCAAGCTTTGGCACTGCGCTGCGACGTCAGCAAGGTCGACGAGGTGTATCGCCTCGCCGACCAGGCACAGCCCTGGTTCGACGGTTCGCCGACGCTGGTGATCAACAACGCAGGCGTCGCCGCCGGCGGGGCCTTTATCGGCGACACTGAACTCGCCGACTGGACCTTGGTGCTGAACATCAACCTGTGGGGCCCGATCCACGGCTGCCACGTGTTCGCCCCGATCCTGCGAGAAGCCGGTCGCCCGGCGGGCATCATCAATGTCGCGTCCGCAGCCGCGTTCGGCGCCGCCCCCCGCATGGCCGCTTACAACGTCAGCAAGGCGGGCACCCTGTCCCTGTCGGAGACCCTGGCTGCCGAGCTGGCAGGCACCGGAGTCAACGTCACGGTGCTGTGCCCGACCTTCGTCAAGACCAACATCCTGAAAACCGCACCCGATTCCTCCGCTATTTCCCAGCAATCCGCCCAACTCGCCGACCACCTGATGCGCTGGACCGGCTTCTCCGCCGAGCGCGTCGCCCGGATGTGCCTGGACACCCTCGACCGTGGCGGCCTGTATTGCATGCCCCAGCCCGAAGCCCGGCTGGGCTGGGGCATAAAACGTTTCACACCTACGGCGTATACCCGCGCCGTTGGACTCGCCACGCGTGTCAGCACCTAGGAGGAGTCATGGCGATCGACTTGGATGTGATGCTCGCGAAGATCAAGGATCGTCAATGGGCATTGGCCGACATCGACTGGACTGCCCCAGGCGCTGAGGCGATCACCGAAGAACAGCGGCCCAAACTTAAGGCGTTCATGGCCGATCTATGCTGGATTGAGAACGTGGGCGCACGCGCGTTTGCCGCGCTGGCCAAGAAGGCACCCACGCCAACGCTGGCCGAGATCTACCGGTACTTCCACGCCGAGGAGCAGCGGCACGCCAATGCCGAACTGGCGCTCATGAAGCGCTGGGGCATGCTCGACGACGAGGAAGACCCCGAGCCCCCAGAGCCAAACGTCAACATCCGGCTGGCCATCGAATGGCTCGACACCTACGCCGACGACATGTCGCTATCCATGCTAGGCACAGTCATCCCCATGCTCGAGGTCGCGTTGGACGGTGCGCTGTTGAAGTTCCTGCTCGAAGAGGTGCACGACCCAGTCTGTCACCAGGTGTTCGAGAAGATCAACAACGACGAATCCCGCCACATTGCAGTCGATTTCGAGGTTCTCGACATGATCGGGCAAGCCGACGCGCGTCGGCTGCTCGTACAATTCGTCGGCAACATCGCGTCCCCGGGCTTTATTATCGGCGCGATTACCTACGTGCCACTGCTCAATCGGGTGCGAAATAACATCGTCGACATGGGGCTGCAACCTGAGAAGTTGTACAACGCCATGAAGCGGTTCCAGAAACTCGGCGAACGCGGCGAAACTACCTGGCGGGTACCGACCTACCAGCTCCTCAAGCTGCACACCCGCATGGTGGTCGAGCCGAACAACCCGTACCACTGGCTGGCCAACCCGATGGTCTGGGCGTCGGACTACTACCCAAGGAAGTTGTTGAAGCCCATCCCCAGATGGTTTAAGGAACTTACCCACAATCCTGCGGCCTGAAACATGGCGTACCAGTACAAGAACAATATCCACGACACCCTTATCGTCGGCGCCGGATTCAGCGGCTTAGGGGCCGCTATCAAGCTGCGGCAGGCCGGCGTCGAGGACATCGTGCTCGTCGAGCGGGCCGACCGAGTCGGCGGGACCTGGCGTGACACCACCTATCCCGGGGCGGCATGCGACATCCCGTCGCTGCTTTATTCGTTCTCGTTCGTCAAGAACCCGTCGTGGTCACGCGCCTACCCCTCCAGTGCGGAGATCTGCGACCATATCGAGGAGTTGACCGACCAATTCGGACTGCGCGCGCTCATCCGATTCAACACCGAGATAACCGGGTTGTCGTTCGACGAGTCCAACGGTGTTTGGACCGCACAAACTAAGCAGCACAATGTGTTTCATGCGCGCACGGTCGTGCTGGCCGCCGGCCCTCTTGCCGATCACAAACTACCCGAAATCCGTGGTATCGACACCTACCAGGGGCGCAAGATACACAGCGCGGCATGGGACCCGGACTACGACTTCACTGGCAAGCGGGTCGCCGTGATCGGCACCGGGGCAAGTGCCGTGCAGATCGTGCCCGAGCTGGTCAAGACCGCTCAGTTCGTCAAGGTGTTCCAACGCACCCCGGGCTGGGTGCTGCCCCGCATGGACGTGCAGATGCCCGCAGCCGTGCAGGCACTATTCGCCGCGGTCCCCGCCGCCCAGGAGTTCGCCCGCCAGGCGCTGTACTGGGGACACGAAGCTAGCGCGGCGGCGCTGGTATGGGATACACCGATGAGCCGCCTCGTTGCCCGCCTGGGCCGAGCGCACCTGCACCGCCAGGTCAAAGACCGGTGGCTGCGCCGCCAGCTCACGCCGGACTTCACCCCGGGCTGCAAGCGCATGCTGGTGTCCAGCGACTACTACCCTGCCCTTCAACGCGACAACTGCAAGCTGATCGATTGGCCGATCGCCACCCTCAGCCCAGTCGGCATCCGTACAAGTGACGGCATCGAGCACCACCTCGACGCAATCGTGTTCGCCACTGGCTACGACGTGCACCTATCCGGCCCACCGTTCAGGGTCACAGGCCTCGGCGGCCGGTCGCTACAGAAGGAATGGGCCAGTCACGCCGAAGCGTACAAGAGCGCCAGCGCGCACGGCTATCCGAACCTGTTCTTCATGACCGGACCCAACTCCGGCCCCGGCCATAACTCACTGCTGGTCTACGTCGAGGGACAACTGGACTACGCCGTCGCCGGTATTACAACGATTCTGGAGAACAATCTGCGTTATCTCGACGTCCGCGCTGACGTGCAACACCGATACAACCGCGGAATCCAGAAGCGTCTAACCGCCACAACGTGGATGACGGGCTGCAGCAGCTGGTATCTGACCGCAGACGGCTACAACGCGTCTATGTACCCGGGATTGGCCACGCAGTATCTTCGACAGATGCGCGATTTCCGACTCGAGGACTACGACGCAGTGTCGCGCGACACCCTTGCCCGCGTTGTCACCTCGACCGCCTAGCATGCCACCAACCAGGCAGCCGAGACCGCAGGCCGGCCCAGTCCCCACGATCCTGCGCCGAATCCGTCGCGGGTCACGCGATGTGATCGAGAACGCCGTGTCGCAACTCTTCGACGCAGCCGTACAACCCCACAGTGTGGGCCAATCCGGGGAGTACCGCCTCGACGAGTTGGCCCGGCTCGCAGGTACAACCACCCGAAACATCAGGGTTTATCGCGACCGTGGCCTGCTGCACCCGCCGCTGCGGGTCGGCCGAATCGTACTTTTCAATGACACCCACTTAACGCGGCTACGGCTCATCACCTCCATGCTGGACCGTGGCTACACGATCGCTCATGTAAACGAGATGCTCTCGGGATGGGAGCAGGGCAAAAACCTCGGCGATATGCTCGGCCTGGAGTCTGCGATCGCGGGGAGTTGGGCTACGGAGAGGCCGCAGCGCATGTCGGTTGCCGAGGCCAAACGGTTGGTCGACAACGATCCAGGATTCGAACGCTTAGTCGGGCTGGGCATCATCCGGATTGAGGACAATTCGACAGACACCCAAGCCGTCGTCGTGCGTCCGAAACTGATCGAGGCGTTCAACGAGCTCCGCCAATACGGCGTGGCCACTGAGAAACTCATCGATCTGTATGAACAGATCGCACCCCTGCTCGATCAGATCAGCGCGATCCTGGTGCAAGCGGGGGTGGAGGAGGTATTCGACAAAGTCAACCCGGGCGCCGCCATGCCGGACGACGTCGAGGTGGCCGAGCTGATCACTAAGTTAGTGCGTTTCCGAACCCAGGCGGTGCAGGCAGCTGCGGCTACCCTGGCATTCTCGATCGAATCGACCATCGAATCGGTGGTTGCCCAGTTGCTCGGCGGCTTCGTAGAGAAGAAGGGTGAATCCGGCCACCAATAACCGTCACTCCCACTCGATGGTGCCTGGCGGCTTGCTGGTGACATCCAGAACCACACGATTGACCTCGCGCACCTCATTGGTGATCCGCGTCGAAATGCCTTCCAGCACTTCGTAAGGCACCCTCGTCCAGTCGGCCGTCATCGCATCCTCACTGGATACCGGGCGGAGTACGATCGGGTGCCCGTACGTGCGGCCGTCACCTTGCACACCCACTGAACGCACATCAGCCAGCAGCACCACCGGACACTGCCAGATCTGGTGATCCAACCCGGCCGACGTCAGTTCCTCGCGCGCGATGGCATCGGCCCGACGCAGCGTGTCAAGGCGCCCGGCAGTAACCTCACCGACGATACGAATACCCAGACCAGGACCCGGAAATGGTTGGCGTGCAACGATCTCTTCCGGCAGGCCCAGTTCCCGGCCGACGGCACGCACCTCGTCCTTGAACAGGAGACGCAACGGCTCGACGAGGCTAAACTTCAGGTCGCCGGGCAACCCACCGACGTTGTGGTGGCTCTTGATGTTTGCGGTTCCCGTTCCGCCACCGGACTCCACCACATCGGGATAAAGCGTGCCCTGGACAAGGAACTCGACCTCACCGTCGGACACGCCCAGCGCGTCTCGCACGGCACCCTCGAATGCCCTGATGAACTCGCGTCCGATGATCTTGCGCTTGCCCTCCGGGTTGGTGACGCCAGACAGCGCCTCAAGGAAACGTTCAGCCACGTCGACGGTGATCAGTTTGGCGCCTGTCGCAGCGACGAAATCGCGTTGCACCTGAGCCCGTTCGCCGGCGCGAAGTAACCCGTGATCGACGAACACGCATGTCAAGCGATCGCCGATGGCACGCTGCACCAGCGCGGCGGCTACTGCAGAGTCGACACCCCCCGAGAGCCCGCAGATCGCCAGTCCGGTACCGATGTGCTCACGCACCTGCTCGACGAGTGCGTCGGCGATGTTGGCCGGCGTCCACGCCGCATCGATACCGGCGAACTCGTGCAGGAACCGGCTGAGTACCTGCTGACCGTGCGGTGTGTGCATCACCTCGGGGTGATACTGCACGCCGGCCATCCGACGCCCCCGATTTTCGAACGCCGCCACCGGCGCACCGGAGCTCGTCGCGACCACGTCGAAGCCCTCCGGGGCAGCGGTCACCGCGTCGCCGTGACTCATCCACACCGGATGCAGGGCGGGCAGTTTGCAATGTAGTTGCCCACCAGTGATTTTCAACTCCGTTCGACCATACTCACTGGTTCCGGTGTGAGCGACGGTGCCACCCAGAGCCAACGCCATCGCCTGGAATCCGTAGCAGATGCCGAACACCGGGACGTCCAGGTCGAAGAGCGCGGGATCCAGCTGCGGAGCCCCGTCCGCGTAGACGCTGGCCGGCCCCCCGGACAGTACGACCGCGCGAGGGTTGCGGGCCTTGATCTCATCGATACTGGTGGTGTGTGCGATAACCTCTGAATACACCAGGGCCTCCCGGACGCGCCGCGCGATCAGCTGCGCGTATTGCGCACCGAAGTCGACGACCAACACCGGACGGGAGGCTGCGGATTCCACCCGATCAGTCTAATGGGGTGGGTCTCCGCGGCCGGTCAGTGGCGCAACCTACCCGGCCGAGCTGACTAATGGGCTGGGTCGCCGCAGCCGGTCAGCGGCACAGCCTATCCGGCCGAGCTGACCGGTTCGATCGGAATCCTGCGCAGCGCCCCCGGCGCCTCGGCGGGTACGACCGGGTTCGCCGGCGCGATGGGCGCGAGGCGCCGATACGGCTCACCCTGAGCGGGGCGGAGATCCTCCTCACCCTTGTTCGGCCATAACGCCGCTGCCCGCTCAGCCTGGGCGGTGATCGAAAGCGATGGGTTCACACCGAGATTCGCCGAGACCGCCGCACCGTCCATGACCGACAGCGTGGGGTAGCCGTAAACCCGTTGATAAGGATCGATGACGCCGTTCTCGGAACTATCACCGATCGCCGCGCCACCGAGGAAATGGGCCGTGAGTGGGACGTTGAACAATTCGCCCCAGGTTCCACCGGCGACACCGTCGATCTTCTTGGCGATGCGCCGGGTGACTTCGTTGCCTGCCGGGATCCACGTCGGATTCGGTTCCCCGTGGCCCTGCTTGCTGTCCAGTAAGCGAAATCCGAACTTCGTCTTGCGGGTGAACGTAGTGATCGAGTTGTCCAGATGCTGCATCACCAGTGCGATTACGGTGCGCTCACTCCACTGGCGCGGGTTGAGCACCCGCAGCGTGCCCTTCGGGTCAGCCTTAATACCCCGGAGCAATTGCTTCCAGCGCGGGACGTCGATGCCCTGCGGTCCGGCGCCGTCGGTCATCAGCGTCTGCAACAACCCCATCGCGTTGGAGCCCTTGCCGTAGCGGACCGGTTCGACATGAGTGTCGGCCGTCGGGTGGATTGACGAGGTGATGGCCACACCGTGCGTCAAGTCCAGGTCATCGCCGGCTTCGAAGCGCGCCGCCCCGACGATGGACTCCGAGTTGGTTCGCGTCAGCACGCCGAGGCGATCGGACAGCTTCGGTAACGTGCCCCCGTCCCGCATCTTGAACAGCAGCTTCTGCGTGCCGTAAGTTCCGGCCGCAAGAATCACGTGCCGCGCCGTGAAGGTCTTGCGCCGGCGGCGCAGCTTACCCCCGGTCCGCACGGTACCTACCTCCCAAAGCCCGTCAGCACGCTGCTGGAATTCCTTGACCATGGTCAGCGGATGCACCTGAGCTCCAGCCGATTCCGCGAGCCCGAGGTAGTTCTTCACGAGGGTGTTCTTGGCGCCTTCACGGCAGCCCGTCATGCACGAACCACACTCGGTGCAGCCGGTACGGGCCGGCCCCGCCCCGCCGAAGTAGGGGTCCTCGACGCTCTTGCCAGGCATCTTCTCACCGTCGGTGCCGAAGAACACTCCGACGGGCGTCGCGACGAAGGTGTCACCGACACCCATGTCCTCGGCGACCTCCTTCATGATCCGGTCCGCGTCGGTGAACGTCGGGTTGTCGACCACACCTAGCATCCGCTGGGCCTGCTCGTAGTGCGGCATGAGCTCAGCACGCCAGTCGGTGATGTTCTTCCACTGCAGATCCTGAAAGAACGGCTCCGGTGGCACGTACAACGTGTTGGCGTAGTTCAGCGATCCGCCGCCGACTCCTGCGCCCGCCAGGATCATGACGTTGCGTAACAGGTGGATGCGTTGGATGCCGTACATACCGAATTGCGGCGCCCACAGGAACTTGCGCAGGTTCCAGGAGGTCTTGCCGAAGTCCTCGTCGGTGAACCGACGACCTGCTTCCAGCACGCCGACTCGGTAGCCCTTTTCGGTGAGCCTCAACGCGCTGACGCTACCTCCGAACCCCGAGCCGATGATGATTACGTCATAGTCAGGCTCCATTAAGACAGTATGAACTTACCCATCGGTAATATGCTAGAGAGGCGGCCCTAACTTTCGGCCGTGACCGTGGTCGAACGTGAACGGTGTCTTCACGGCTAGGCCCCAATGTGAAGATGCCTTCACACTCGGCGGGAATCGAGCACGGGAATCGACCACCGGGACGCTCGGCGGGGACCGGCCGCGCGGACAATCAGGCCAAACCTGCAGCGGTCAGCGTCCGACCGTCAACCCGACCTTCTGGAACTCCTTCAGGTCGCAGTAGCCGGCCTTTGCCATCGCCCTGCTCAGACCGCCGACAAGGTTGAGCGAGCCGAATGGGTCGTCGGATGGCCCGGTCAGCACCTTTTCAAGGGACGGTCGTACACCGCTGGCCACCTCGAGCAGCGCGCCGCGCGGCAGCGATGGGTGAGCTGCGGCCGAGGGCCAGAACCAGCCTCCCCCGAGCGCTTCGGCGGCCGAGGTCAGTGGCGTGCCGAGCACCACGGCATCCGCGCCACAGGCAATGGCCTTTGCAAGGTCCCCCGATGTGTGGATATCGCCGTCGGCGAGCACGTGAACGTATCGTCCACCCGTCTCGTCGAGGTACTCCCGCCGCGCTGCCGCGGCATCGGCGATGGCCGTGGCCATCGGCACGCTGATGCCCAAGACCTCGTCGCTGGTGGTGACCCCATCGGTGGAGCCGTATCCGACGATCACGCCGGCCGCACCGGTGCGCATCAGGTGCAGTGCGGTCCGGTGGTCGAGGACGCCGCCGGCGACCACCGGCACGTCGAGCCCGGAGATGAAGGTCTTCAGGTTGAGGGGCTCGGCGTCCTGCGCAACGCGCTCGGCAGAGATGATCGTGCCCTGGATAACCAGCAGGTCGATGCCCGCCGATACCAGAATGGGCGTCAGCGCCTGTGCGTTCTGCGGGCTGATGCGCACTGCGGTGGTCACCCCTGCATCGCGGATCCGCGCGACGGCCGCACCGAGAAGGTCGGGATCTATTGGCGCCGAGTGCAATTGCTGCAGCAGCCGGATGGACTCCGACGGGTAGGGCTCCTTGTCGGCCGCCTCAAGCACCTGGGCGATCTTGTCACCGACGTCCGCGTGCCGCCCGATCAGGCCCTCTCCGTTGAGCACGCCGAGACCGCCGAGACGTCCGAGCTTAATGGCGAACTCCACCGAGACCAGCGCGTCGGTGGGATGCGCGACCACCGGAATCTCGAATCGGTACGCATCGAGCTGCCACGCTGTGGAGACATCCTTCGACGAGCGGGTGCGCCGAGACGGCACGATGTTGATGTCACCGAGTTCATAGGTTCGGCGCGCAGTCCTGCCCATGCCGATTTCGACCATGTCACGCATGCTGATCAGTCCTTGACTGGGCCGTGGCCCCTAGCGGCTGGTGTAGTTTGGGGCTTCGGCGGTCATCGTGATGTCGTGGGGATGACTCTCCTTGAGCCCGGCGGCAGTGACCTGGACGAACTGCGCCTGCTGCAACCGCTCAATAGTGGCCGAGCCGGTGTAGCCCATCGCAGCGCGTAGTCCGCCGGTGAGCTGGTGGATGACCGTCGAGAGCGGGCCACGGAACGGCACCCGCTCCTCGATGCCCTCGGGTACCAGCTTGTCCTCGGAGAGCACGTCGTCCTGAAAGTAGCGGTCTTTGGAATAGCTGCCCCGGAGGCCGCCACCGGCCCCGCGACCCTGCATTGCCCCGAGTGAACCCATCCCGCGGTAGCTCTTGAACTGCTTGCCGTTAACGAAGATCAGGTCCCCGAGCGACTCCGCAGTGCCGGCCAGAAGTGAGCCCAGCATCGCGGTGGAAGCCCCGGCAGCGAGCGCCTTAGCGATATCGCCGGAGTATTGCAGCCCACCGTCGGCGATCACCGGCACGCCCGCGCGAGCGCACGCGGCGACAGCCTCCATGATGGCAGTGATCTGGGGTGCGCCGACACCAGCGACCACCCGGGTAGTGCAGATCGAGCCGGGGCCGACGCCGACCTTGACCGCATCGGCGCCGGCATCCACCAGGGCGGCGGCCGCGGAGCGGGTAGCGACGTTACCGCCGACGACATCGACACGGTCGCCGACGACGGCCTTGAGGCGACGCACCATTTCGAGTACGCCGCGGTTGTGGGCGTGCGCGGTATCGACGATCAACACGTCGACACCGGCGTCGGCCAGCGCCATCGCGCGCGTCCACGCGTCCTCGCCCACGCCCACCGCGGCACCGACCAGCAGCCGGCCGTCACTGTCCTTGGTCGCCAGCGGGAACTGCTCGGTCTTCACGAAGTCCTTGACGGTAATGAGCCCGGTGAGCTGACCGCGGCCATCGACGATCGGCAACTTCTCGATCTTGTTGCGACGCAACAGCCCCAGCGCGGCTTCGGCTGAAACCCCCTCCTGCGCGGTGATCAGTGGCGCTTTGGTCATCACCTCGGCGACGGCCTTGGACTGTTCGACCTCGAAACGCATGTCGCGATTGGTAATAATCCCGACGAGCTGCCCATCCGTATCAACCACGGGCAACCCCGAGATGCGGAACCGGGCGCACATGGCGTCGACCTCGGCGAGCGTGTTTTCGGGCGAGCAGGTCACCGGATCGGTCACCATGCCGGCCTCGGATCGTTTGACGGTTTCTACCTGACCTGCCTGTTCGGCCATTGGCAGATTGCGATGCAGTACGCCCATGCCCCCTGCGCGCGCCATCGCGATGGCCATCCGCGACTCAGTGACTGAGTCCATCGCCGAACTCACCAGCGGGACCTTCAGTCGGATCCGGCGAGTGAGCTGACTGGAAGTATTCGCTGTGGCGGGAATCACATCGGATGCCGCGGGCAATAGCAAGACGTCGTCGAAAGTGAGACCCAGCATCGCCACCTTAGTGGGATCGTCTCCCCCGGTGTGCACTGGAACGACGATGGGGATACTGCTTTCGGCCATCGACGTGGGTATCGACATGGGTCAGCCTCCAGTAACAGATGCGGCCAGGCACAGACTCGACCTGAATGCCACATCTTATCGGCAACGAACTTGGGGTTTCGGTTCGCCCGACGTGCTGCCCAACCGCTGGCGCGAACCCTGGGGAGCTGCGTAGTCTTGGGGCCGTGCGAGACCATCTGCCACCAGGATTGCCTCCCGACCCGTTCGCCGACGACCCGGCCGACCCGTCGGCAGTGCTCGACGCTCTGGAGTCGGGGCAGCCATTGGACGCACAGGAGCGCATGGCGGTCGAAGCCGATCTCGCCGATCTCGCCGTCTACGAGGCATTACTGGTGCTCAAGGGTATTCGCGGTCTGGTTGTCTGCTGTGACGAATGCCAGCAAGACCACTATCACGACTGGGACATGCTGCGCGCGAATCTGCTGCAGCTTCTCGTAGACGGCACGGTCCGTCCGCACGAACCGGCATTCGACCCCGAACCCGATTCCTACGTGACGTGGGATTACTGCCGTGGTTACGCCGACGCCTCGCTCAACGAAGCGACGACGGAGTCCGACGGATATCGCTGAGAGCGCTAGCTCCACTTCCGCATCGGCTCGCAGGATCGGCTGCTTACGGCACCTCTATTAGCGTCGTGGTGGTTGGCGGCCGCGCAGGTGTCCGCGCAGGTGTCGATGCCGGCGCCGGTCGTTCGGCCTGAGTAGTGGTTACCCGTGTGGGCGCTTGGGTTGTCCTGGGCGCTTGGGTTGCCGTGGGTGCTTGAGTTGCCGTGGGCGCTTGGGTTGCCGTGGGCGCCTGAGTTGCCGTGGGTGACGGCGCTGCCGCGGCCGGCGACGAAGACGGCACCGCCGCCGACGAAGGTGCGACAGCCGGCGATGACGAAGCCGCCGCCGCTGACGAGGGTGCAGAAGATGGAGCTGCAACCGACGTGGTTGTGGCGGCGGTTGACGGCGACACACTTGTTGACGGCGACACACTTGTAGACGGCGAGGCACTCGTAGACGGCGAGACGCTTGTAGACGGCGACGCACTCGCCGACGGCGACGCACTCGCCGACGGTGACGGTGCGTTCGCCGAGCTCGGGCTCGGCGATGCAGCCGCCGAAGACACAGTGGCCTCCGACAGCGCAGCTGTCTCCGACGGGACACTGCTCTCCGGAACCGCAACCGCCCGCGAAGAGACACTGTCCTCAGGAACCGCAGCTGCCCCCGAAGGGACACTGGCCTCCGGAAGCGAGGCCTTCCTCGAAGGCACCGTGGTGAACACCGTGGCCGGCACCTCCGACGGCAGGTTGGTGAGGGTAGCTGGGTCGATGTTCAGCGCCGGTAAATCCGGGAACGTCGGCGGCGGCGCATCAGGGACAATGGTGGCGGCCGCATCCTGAGCCTCGACCTTCACCGTCAACTCCTGCCACTGGGTGACTAGTTCCTCTTTGCTTTGAACGTCGTTGACCGTAGCCACCGTGGTGGTGACCGTTTCCAGCTTGTCCTGAGCGGCCTGCCAGTCGCCCTGATCGATGAGCTGCTGAACCTCCGCCATCCCGGTCTGGGCGGCAAGGATCACCGCGTCATCTCGCGTTGCCTGCTCACCGAACAACATGGTTCGCAACCCATACAGCGCGTCGCCTGGGCCGGTGCCGGCCACCACCGCGCCGAAGCCCCCAAGGCATAACACTGCGGCAGCTGCCGAACCGACGACAGCCAGGGAGAACCGTCGGCGGCGGCCAACCGACCCGCTGTCCAGCACCCGGGCGGCCTCATCGACGGTTACCAACTCGGCTGCCGGAGTCTCGCGGACGTCGTCGCGCCACCCTGCCAGCAGGTTCGCCAGTTCGGCCTCGCCGCGATCGGTCGGGTAGACCGGCTGCTGCGATGCCAGCGCATCGAGGAGCTCATCGGTGCGATTGATCTCGTTGATTGAGGGGTCTCCACCATCGGCGGCCCAGCGTCCGAGGTCAGGCATGGCCACCCCCAGTCGCCACAATTTCGGACTTCAGCCGGGCCAGCGCTCGGTGCTGCGCCACGCGCACCGCTCCCGCGGTGCTGCCCACGGCATCGGCGGTCTCCTCGGCGCTCATCCCGACGACGACACGCAGGACCAGGATCTCCCGCTGCTTCTCGGGGAGAATCTGCAGAAGCTCTTTCATCCGGGCTGACTGCTCGGAATCGATCGCCAGCTGTTCGGGCCCCGCCTCACCGGTCGAGCGTTCTGGGACGACGTCCATCGGATCAGCCCGGTTACGCCCGGCAGCTCTGTGGGCGTCAGCAACCTTGTGTGCAGCGATGCCGTAGACAAAGGCCAGGAAAGGTCGTCCCTGATCCTTGTAGCGCGGCAGCGCCGTGATGGCGGCCAAGCACACCTCCTGAGCCACGTCGTCAGCTGAGAGACCGCTACGGTCCGCGGTTCCGATCCGCGCCCGCACATAGCGGACGATGATGGGGCGGATGGTCGCCAGCACCT
>DAOUYK010000142.1 GCA_030666145.1 Mycolicibacterium sp.
TCGAGCAGGAGATCATCGATCGAGTGCTGGCCTCCGGGACCCCGCCGGTCCCCGTGCTGTCTCGCCGCCAAGCCCGTGCCGACATCACCGGACCGCTCGCCGTCGTCCTCGATGCCCCCGACGTGCTCTGGGCGGGACGCATCGCGATCAACCCCGTGCACCGCATCGGCGAGCCGGGCGAGTGGCAGGTCAACGACGTGCCCGGAAAGCCCAGCGCCACCCACCCGTCCACGGGTGCGCGGTTGGAGCTGGCCGGCGACGGAATCCGGCGGGCAGGATCAGCGGAAATCACTGGGGATGTTTCCGTCGTCCTGAGTGTCCCGCTCTCTGACATCTGGATCGACATCCGCTTCACGCTGCCGCCCTGCACCGTCGATGGGGGCATGCCGCTCGTCACCGTCGAGGACGCGTCGAAGGCAATGCGTGCGGTACTGGCCATCGCCGCCGGCGTCGACGGGCCGGATGCGCTTCCACCGGTCGAGAACAGCACCGCGACGGTCAGCGTCGAATGGGATCCAGAGAAGGTGGCTGATCACACCGGCGTCACCGCGACCTTCGGGGCGCCCCTGGCGCCCGGGCTCACGCTGGTGCCGGACGCGCTCGTCGGGCTGTGCTGGCCAGCCGTCTTTTCGGCGGTCGGGTCCGGGCTCACCGCCGACGGCTTCCCCGTCGTGGAGGGTCTTCTGAGTCTGGTGCACCTTGACCACGCCGCACATCTGTTACGGGCGATGCCGACAACTAAGTCCAGATTGACCGTCACCGCAACCGCTTCGGTGGCCACGGACACCGACGTTGGGCGTGTCGTCCCGGTCGCCGTCACGATCAGCGAAGCGGGGATCGACGATGCCGGCGATGCTGGCGTGTCAGCGGTGTTGGCCACCCTGCAGGAGCGCTTCGCGATCCGAGGTCGGACCGGTTCGAGCGAACTGACCGATCCACCGCGGGCCGGAGGTGCCATCACCGACAACGCCACCGACACGCCGCGGCGGCGGCGCCGCGATGTCGTCGTCACCGCTCCGGTCGACATGAGCGCGTTCGCGGTCGTCTCGGGTGACCACAACCCCATTCACACCGACCGGGCGGCGGCGCTGCTCGCCGGGCTTGAAACTCCGATCGTGCACGGCATGTGGCTTTCGGCTGCGGCTCAGCATGCGGTCACCGCCACCGACGGCCGCGCCACGCCCCCGGCCCGCCTGGTGGGGTGGACTTCCCGCTTCCTGGGGATGGTGCTACCTGGTGATGAGATCGAATTCCGAGTGGACCGCGTCGGCATTGACCGCGGCGCGGAGATCATCGAAGTAGCCGCGCGGGTGGGCTCCGACCTCGTGATGTCGGCGACGGCGCAACTGGCCTCGCCCAAGACCGTCTACGCGTTCCCCGGTCAGGGCATTCAGTCCAAAGGGATGGGCATGGAGGTGCGCTCCCGGTCCAAGGCCGCACGCAAGGTCTGGGACTCCGCCGACAAGTTCACCTGCGAAACCCTCGGCTTTTCGGTGCTGCACGTGGTGCGTGACAACCCGACCAGCCTCATCGCTTCCGGCGTGCATTACCACCACCCCGAGGGGGTGCTCTACCTAACGCAGTTCACCCAGGTCGCTATGGCGACGGTGGCCGCCGCCCAGGTCGCCGAGATGCGCGAGCAGGGCGCGTTCGTCGAGGGCGCCATGGCCTGTGGTCACTCCGTCGGCGAGTACACGGCGCTGGCCTGCGTGAGCGGGGTGTATCCGCTCGAGGCGCTGCTCGAGGTCGTGTTCCATCGTGGGTCCAAGATGCACGACATCGTGCCTCGCGATGCTGCTGGCCGCTCCAACTACCGGCTCGCGGCGATCCGCCCGTCCCAGATCGATCTTGACGACGACGACGTGCCCAGCTTCGTCGATCAAATTGCGGCGAATACTGGAGAGTTTCTACAGATCGTGAACTACAACCTGCGTGGCTCGCAGTATGCGATCGCCGGAACAGTGCGGGGCCTGGAGGCGCTGGAGGACGAGGTCGAGCGTCTTCGGGAAATCAGTGGCGGCAAGCGGTCGTTCATCATGGTGCCCGGTATCGACGTGCCGTTCCACTCCTCGGTGCTCAGGATCGGCGTCGCCGACTTCCGGCGCTCGCTGGAACGGGTCATGCCCCTCGATGCCGACCCGGCGCTGCTCGTCGGAAAGTACATCCCCAACCTGGTGCCCAGGCCCTTCACCTTGGACCGCGACTTCATCGAGGAGATCCGCGACCTGGTGCCGGCTGAACCGCTCGACGAGATCCTCGCCGACTACGACACCTGGCGGAACGAGAAGCCGCGGGAATTGTGTCGCAAGATCGTCATCGAGCTGCTGGCCTGGCAGTTCGCCAGCCCGGTGCGTTGGATCGAGACCCAGGACCTGCTCTTCATCGAGGCGGCCGCTGGTGGGCTCGGTGTCGAGCGGTTCGTCGAGATCGGCGTGAAGTCGGCTCCCACTGTCGCTGGGTTGGCCAGCAACACGCTCAAGCTGCCGGAGTACTCGCACAACACCACCGAGGTGCTCAACGTCGAACGCGACGCCGCCGTGCTTTTCGCCACCGACACCGACCCGGAGCCGGACTTCGAGGAAGACACCGCTCCGGCGATTGACGACGGACCGGTTGAGGCTGCTCCTGCTGAGGCTGCACCTGCCGTTCTCACTCCGGCGGCCCCCTCGGGCGCTGCGCGTCCCGACGATCTCGGGTTCGACGCATCCGATGCCACCATGGCGCTGATCGCGCTCTCGGCCAAGATCCGCATCGATCAGATCGAGCCGCTGGACTCCATCGAGTCCATCACTGACGGTGCGTCATCACGGCGCAACCAGATGCTGGTCGATCTCGGTTCGGAGCTGAACCTCGGAGCCATCGACGGAGCTGCCGAAGCCGACCTGGCCGGCCTGAAGTCGCAGGTCACCAAGCTAGCGCGGACCTACAAACCGTTCGGCCCGGTCCTTTCGGACTCGATCAACGATCAGCTGCGCACTGCCCTTGGCCCGTCCGGCAAGCGTCCCGGCTACATCACTGAGCGGGTCAACAAAACCTGGGAGCTCGGAAACGGCTGGGCTAAGCACGTCACCGTCGAAGTCGCGCTGGGAACCCGTGAGGGATCCAGCGTGCGTGGCGGCGAGCTGGGTGGTCTGCACGACGGCGCACTGGGCGACGCACCAAGCGTCGACAAGGCGATCGATGCCGCAGTGGGCGCAGTAGGTGCACGTCTTGGCATCCCGGTGTCGCTGCCGTCAGCCGGTGATGCCGCCGGCGGAGTCGTAGACTCCGCCGCACTGAACGAATTCGCCGAGCAGGTCACCGGACCCGACGGTGTCCTCGCTTCGGCGGCACGCGCGATCCTCGATCAGCTAGGACACGGCACTGCCGTTGTCACCCCCGAGCCGTCAGCCGGCGCGGAGCTCATCGACCTGGTCACCGCCGAACTCGGTTCGGAGTGGCCACGTTTAGTCGCTCCGGCGTTCGACAGCCGCAAAGCGGTGCTGCTGGACGACCGGTGGGCCAGCGCGCGTGAGGACCTGGCCAAGATCTGGCTGATGGACGAGGACGACGTCGAGTCTGAGTGGGTTGACCTTGCCGAGCGGTTCGAGGGTGCCGGACATGTGGTTGGCGTACAGGCCACCTATTGGCAGGGCAAGGCGCTGGCCGCAGGCCTAACCATCCACGCATCGCTCTACGCCAGGGCCGCAGCAGGTGCGGAGAACCCGGGCAAGGGCTGCTACACCGACGAGGTCGCCGTTGTTACGGGCGCCTCGAAGGATTCGATTGCGGCCGCGGTGGTGGCGCAGCTACTCGAAGGCGGCGCAACCGTCGTCGCGACGACATCCAACCTCGACGACAGCAGGCTCGGGTTCTACCGCAATCTGTACCGCGACAACGCCCGCTTCGGTGCGCAGTTGTGGGTGTTACCCGCGAACATGTCCTCCTACAACGACATTGACGCGTTGGCGGAATGGGTTGGGAACGAGCAAACCGAGAGCCTGGGACCGCAGTCGGTCCACATCAAGGACGCGCTCACGCCGACACTGCTGTTCCCATTCGCCGCACCGCGGGTGGGCGGAGACCTCTCCGAAGCCGGGTCGCGCTCGGAGATGGAGATGAAGGTCCTGCTGTGGGCTGTGCAGCGGCTCATCGCTGGTCTGTCCCACATCGGTGCCGATCGTGACATCGCGGCACGGCTGCACGTCGTGCTGCCCGATTCGCCGAACCGCGGCATGTTCGGCGGTGACGGCGCCTACGGCGAGGCGAAGTCGGCACTTGATGCGGTCGTATCTCGGTGGAAGGCCGAGACGTCGTGGGCGCAGCGAGTCAGCCTGGCGCATGCATTGATCGGCTGGACGCGCGGTACCGGCCTGATGGGGCACAACGACGTGATCGTCGAAGGAGTCGAGGAAGCCGGTGTGACCACCTACTCCACCGAGCAGATGGCGAGCATGCTACTGGGGCTGTGCGACGTCGAGACCAAGGTCGCGGCTGCGCTGGAGCCCGTGCAAGCCGACCTGACCGGGGGGCTGGCCGAGGTTGATCTGGACTTGTCGGCACTGGCCGCCAAAGCCCGCGAAGAGTCTACGGTGAGCCCGGCCGGCGATGGCAATGACGAGGACGACGGCGGGAACGCCGATCACCTGATCGCCGCCCTGCCATCCCCGCCCCGTCCCGCCGCCCCGGCGCCCAGGCCGCAGTGGGACGACCTCGATGTCGACCCTGCCGACCTGGTGGTCATCGTAGGAGGTGCCGAACTCGGCCCGCTCGGATCGTCGCGCACCCGCTTCGAGATGGAGGTCGACAACGAACTGTCGGCGGCCGGTGTCCTCGAGCTCGCCTGGACCACCGGACTGATCAAATGGGAGGACGATCCTCAACCAGGTTGGTATGACACTGAGTCCGGGGACCTCGTCGAGGAAGCGGACCTGGTTGAGCGATACCACGATGTGGTCGTCGAACGCGTGGGCATCCGCGAATTTGTCGGTGACGCGGCAATCGATCCGGATCACTCGGCACCCCTGTTGGTGTCGGTGTTCCTGGACAAGGACTTCTCCTTTGTGGTGTCGTCGGAGGCCGAGGCGCGCGCGTTCGTCGAATTCGACCCGGAGCACACGGCCATCAGCCCAGTGCCCCACAGCGCCGATTGGACCGTCATCCGCAAGGCGGGCACCGAGATTCGCGTGCCGCGCAAGACGAAGCTGTCCCGCACCGTCGGCGCGCAGATTCCCACCGGGTTCGACCCACAGGTCTGGGGCATCACGCCGGATATGGCAACTTCGATCGACCGGGTGGCGGTCTGGAACCTCGTCGCCACAGTCGATGCGTTCCTTTCCGCCGGATTCTCGCCGGCGGAACTCATGCGCTGGGTGCACCCCAGCCTGGTCGCCAGCACGCAGGGCACCGGCATGGGCGGGCTGTCCTCGATGCAGACCATGTTCCACAGCAACCTGCTGGACAAGAGTAAACCAAACGACATCCTCCAGGAGTCGCTGCCTAACGTCGTTGCCGCCCATGTGATTCAGAGCTATGTCGGCAGCTACGGGTCGATGGTCCACCCGGTGGGGGCATGTGCCACTGCCGCCGTATCGCTCGAGGAGGGCGTCGACAAGATCCGGCTGGGCAAGGCCGAACTCGTCATCACTGGTGGCTATGACGACCTGACGCTGGAAGCTGTCATCGGCTTCGGTGACATGGCCGCCACCGCTGATACCGAGATGATGCGGTCGAAAGGGATCAGCGATGCGCGGTTCTCGCGTTCCAACGACCGGCGCAGACTCGGCTTTGTCGAGGCGCAGGGTGGCGGCACGATTCTGCTGGCCCGCGGCGACTTGGCGGTAAAGATGGGGCTGCCGGTACTGGCCGTCGTCGCCTACGCACAATCGTTTGCCGATGGCGTGCACATCTCCATCCCCGCTCCCGGGCTGGGCGCGTTGGGTTCCGGCCGGGGCGGTACGGAATCGAGGCTGGCGACGTCGCTGGCGAAGCTGGGTGTGGGTGCCGACGACATCGCTGTCATCTCCAAGCACGACACCTCGACCCTGGCCAACGACCCCAACGAGCAGGAGCTGCACGAGCGGTTGGCTGACTCGCTGGGGCGCTCTGAGGGTGCACCGCTGTTCATCGTCAGCCAGAAGAGCCTCACCGGGCACGCCAAGGGTGGCGCGGCGGTCTTTCAGACGATCGGCCTGTGCCAGATCTTGCGCGAGGGTGTGATCCCGCCCAATCGCAGCCTCGACTGCGTCGACGACGAACTCGCGAGCTCGACCCACTTCGTGTGGCCGCGCGAGACGCTGCGGCTCGGGCGGAAATACCCACTCAAGGCCGGTCTAGTGACCAGCCTCGGGTTCGGTCACGTCTCGGGAGTGGTCGCCCTGGTGCACCCGGAGGCATTCCTGGCAGCCCTGAGCGCTGAGCAGCGGGAGGTGTACACCGCACAGGCTCAGGAGCGCAGCCTGGCCGGGCAGCGAAGGCTGGCGTCGGCGATCGCCGGCGGGCGGCCGATGTATGAGCGGCCGGCCGACCGTCGCTTCGACCACGAGCATCCGGAGAAGGTGCAGGAGGCGGCGATGCTGCTCGACACGGCCGCGCGACTCGGCGCGGACGGCGCGTACTAGCGTCGACCAGTGAGATATCGTGCTGCGGTGTGGGCGTTGTCGGGATAGGTATCGATCTGGTCTCCATCCCCGACTTCGCCGAACAGGTCGATCGGCCGGGCACGGTGTTCGCCGAGACCTTCACCCCCGGTGAGCGGCGCGACGCCGCCGACAAGAGTTCGTCAGCGGCGCGCCACCTCGCCGCGAGGTGGGCAGCCAAAGAGGCGGTGATCAAGGCGTGGTCCGGGTCGCGGTTCTCCAAACGGCCAGTGCTGCCCGAGGGAATCCACCGCGACATCGAGGTGATCACCGACATGTGGGGGCGTCCCCGCGTCCGGCTGTCCGGTGCGATCGCCGAGCACCTCAAAGAGGTGACGATTCACGTGTCGATGACCCATGAGGCCGATGTCGCGGCCGCCGTCGCAGTGCTCGAGGAGCGCTGATCTTCCCCTTTTCCTTTCGGGAGTGCGCACTTGTTGTGCGACACGCGGGGCTACGGCGCAATGATGCGCACCCTCGCGCAGGATGGATGCCATGAATGATCTGGCGGCTAGGGTCCGCGAGGTATTGCCATCGGTGCGGACCGATCTCGAGAATCTGGTGCGCATCGAGTCCGTGTGGGCGGACCCGGCCCGCCACCCCGAGGTGCAGCGCAGCGCCGAGACGGTGTCGCTGCTGCTGCGGGAGGCCGGCTTCGATGATGTGCAGATCGGCGCCGAAGGGGGTGCGACGGCAGTCATCGCCCGACACCCCGCGCCGGCGGGCGCGCCGACAGTGCTGCTGTATGCGCACCACGACGTATAACCGGAAGGGGACCGCGCGCAGTGGCTGTCGCCTCCCTTTGAGCCAACCGAGCGCAGCGGGCGCCTCTACGGACGCGGTACTGCTGACGACAAGGCGGGCATTGCAACGCATTTGGCTGCATTCCGAGCCCATGACGGCAACCCGCCGGTAGGGGTCACGGTCTTCGTTGAGGGGGAAGAGGAGTCGGGCTCGCCGTCGCTGTCACGACTACTGTCGGTGCACCGCGATCTACTGGCCGCCGATGTCATCGTCATCGCGGACTCGGAAAACTGGACTACCGATATCCCGTCGCTGACCGTGTCGCTGCGCGGGCTGGCTGACTGCGTGGTCGAAGTCGCCACCCTCGACCACGGGCTGCACTCGGGGATGTGGGGTGGAGTGGTGCCCGACGCGCTCACCGCGTTGGTTCGCCTTCTCGCAAGCCTGCACGATGATGACGGCAATGTCGCGGTCGCCGGCCTGCACGAATCATCCGCTGCCGACGTCGACTACCCCCCGCAGCGGGTACGCTCGGACACCGGGTTACTCGACGGTGTGCAGGAGATCGGTTCCGGATCAGTGGCACAACGACTTTGGGCCAAGCCGGCAGTCACCGTAATCGGCGTCGACGTCACGCCGATCGCGCAAGCGTCGAACACCCTGATCCCGCGGGCGCGTGCCAAGGTGAGCATGCGCGTGGTGCCCGGTGGCGACGCCGCCGAGCATCTTGCCGCGCTGACCCGTCACCTTGAGCAACACGCACCTTGGGGTGCGGAGGTGAGCGTGAAGCCCGGTGACATTGGCGAGTCCTATGCAATCGATGCCAGCGGTCCCGTCTATGACGTGGCCCGCGACGCCTTTCGCGAGGCCTGGGGATGCGATGCGATCGACACCGGAGTCGGCGGATCGATCCCGTTCATCGCGGCGTTCGCGACGGCCTTTCCTGAAGCAAAAATTCTGGTGACCGGAGTCGAGGACCCACATACGCAGGCGCACAGCATCAACGAGAGCCTGCATTTGGGCGTCCTGGAAAGGGCGGCGGCGGCCGAGGCGCTGCTGCTGGACCGGCTCGGCTAGCTCAGACCGACAGGTCGCGTCGCAGTTTCGCGACGTGCCCGGTGGCACGGATGTTGTACTGTGAGCTACTCTTGACAACATGGCACAACGGTTGAGAGCCCTGGTCGGTGCCCGTGTGTCCCACCTGGACGATGCGAAGGACAACACCCGCAAGGTATCCCATCTGGCGCAGACCCAGGAGGGTGCCCGCTGGGCTGAGGCCCAAGGATATGCGGTGGTCGGTTCGTTCGAGGACCTTGGAGTGTCAGCGGGGAAGACCACGCCGTTCGAACGTCCAGACTTGGGTCGGTGGTTGCAGCCTGAACGTCTGCATGAGTGGGATATGCTGGTGTTTTCGAAGATCGACCGAGCG
>DAOUYK010000279.1 GCA_030666145.1 Mycolicibacterium sp.
GTACATGCGCAGGCGAACCGTCATGCTGACCGCCGTTCTCACCCTCGGCGTGGCCATGACCGTCATCGCCTTCCTGCCGCCGCTGCCGGTGATCCTCCTACTGTGTGTTGTGGTCGGCTTCGTCTACGGGCCGATTGCGCCGATCTACAACTACGTCATGCAGACCCGCGCGCCCCAGCACCTGCGTGGCCGAGTCGTCGGGGTGATGGGAACGCTGGCCTACGCCGCGGGACCACTGGGTCTGATCCTGGCCGGTGGGTCTGATCCTGGCCGGTCCACTTGCCGACGCGGCCGGGTTGCACACCACGTTTCTGGCCCTGTCGCTACCGATGCTGATGCTAGGCATCGTCGCGGTATTCCTGCCGGCGCTGCGCGATTTGGACGAGCCACTGCCGACACCGTCCTAGGATTGCGGCGTGGAGTCCCACCCAGACAAGCTAGCGAGCCTGATCTGCGCACTTCCAGACGGCACGGTCGTCACCGATCCCGACATCCTCGAGGGCTACCGGCACGACCGCGCAGCGGATCCGACTGCGGGCATCCCGCTGGCGGTGGTTCGGCCGCTGCGAACTGAGGACGTACAGAAGGTGCTGAGGTGGGCCACCAACCACCGGATCGCGGTCGTCCCGCGCGGCATGGGCACCGGCTTGTCTGGCGGCGCGACGGCGTTGGACGGCAGCATCGTGCTGAGCACCGAGAAGATGCGCGACATTGCGGTCGACCCCGTCACCCGCACCGCCGTCGCACAACCGGGCTTGCTCAATGCGGAGGTGAAGGCGGCGGTTGCCAAGTATGGAATGTGGTACCCACCAGACCCGTCGTCGTTCGAGATCTGCAGCATCGGCGGCAACATCGCCACCAACGCCGGCGGCTTGTGTTGTGTGAAGTACGGCGTGACCACCGACTACGTGCTCGGCCTTCAGGTTGTGCTGGCCGACGGCACCGCGGTACGCCTTGGGGGACCTCGCCTGAAAGACGTTGCAGGCCTGAGTCTGACCAAATTGTTCGTCGGCAGCGAGGGCACGCTGGGCGTCATCACGGAGGTAACGCTGAAGCTACTACCCGCACAGCACCGGGGGTGCACGGTCGTGGCGACGTTCGACTCGGTGGCAGCCGCCTGTGATGCTGTGGCCACGGTGACCTCCAAGATCCGACCGTCCATGCTGGAATTCATGGACGCCGTAGCGATCAATGCGGTCGAGGACAAGCTCAAGATGGGTTTGGACCGTACTGCCGCTGCGATGATGGTCGCCGCCTCCGATGAGAGGGGGGCTGCGGGCGCTTCCGATGCCGAGTACATGACCGGCGTGTTCGCCGAACATGGTGCGACAGAGGTGTTCTCGACCAATGATCCCGACGAGGGTGAGGCATTTGTCGCTGCGCGCCGATTCGCGATCCCCGCCGTGGAGGCGAAGGGCGCGCTGCTTCTCGAGGATGTCGGCGTTCCGTTGCCCGCTCTCGCCACGTTGGTATCAGGGGTGGAAAAAATAGCAAGGCAGCACGACCTGATGATCTCGGTGATCGCGCACGCCGGCGACGGCAACACCCATCCGCTGATCGTCTACGACCCCACCGACGCCGCGATGAGCGATCGGGCCAACAGGGCGTTCGGCGAGATCATGGATCTAGCGGTGGGCCTGGGCGGCACGATCACCGGCGAGCACGGGGTCGGGAGGCTCAAACGGCCGTGGCTGGCTGGCTACCTCGGCCCTGAGGCGATGGCACTCAACGGTCGCATCAAAGCCGCACTCGATCCGGACAACATCCTTAACCCGGGTGCTGCAATCTGAGCCCGCTGTTGACACATTCCAGTGATATGTCGTACACATAAGACATGTATGCACTTTTGTCTCAGAGCTCGCCTACCCAGTTCCAGTTGGCTGACGCCGCTACCTGGTCGGATCCGTGGCCGATGTATCGCGCCCTACGCGACCACGACCCTGTGCATCACGTAATTCCCGCAGACCGGCCTGAACACGACTATTACGTTTTGTCCCGGCACGCCGATATCTGGGCGGCAGCCCGTGACCATGAGACGTTTTCGTCGGCCCAGGGCCTGACCGTCAATTACGGCGAACTGGACCTCATCGGGCTCGCAGACAACCCGCCGTTGGTCATGCAAGACCCGCCCGTGCACACCGAGTTCCGCAAACTGGTGGCCCGCGGTTTCACACCCCGCCAGGTTGAGGCAGTCGAACCCAAGGTCCGGGAGTTCGTCGTTGAACGCATCGAGGGGCTACGCGCCAATGGCGGAGGGGATATCGTCGCCGAACTCTTCAAGCCCCTGCCGTCGATGGTGGTCGCGCACTACCTCGGCGTGCCTGTGGCGGATCGAGGCCAATTCGACGGCTGGACAGACGCGATCGTGGCGGCCAACACCGCCGAGGGCGGGATCGGCGCAGCACTGGACACGCTCGGCGATGCACTCGGCGAGATGATGGCGTACTTCACCGCGTTAATCGAGCAGCGACGGACCGAGCCGCTGGAAGATCCTGTCGATACCATTTCCCACCTGGTGGCCGCGGGAGTCGGCGCCGATGGCGATATCGCGGGTGTGCTGTCGATTCTGGCGTTCACCTTCACGATGATCACCGGAGGCAACGACACCACCACCGGCATGCTCGGCGGCGCAGTGCAGCTGCTGCACCAGCGGCCCGAGCAGCGACGTCTGCTGGTCGAGCAACCGGAACTGATACCCGATGCGGTCGACGAGTTTCTCCGGCTGACCACGCCGGCGCAGATGCTCGGCCGGACTGCGACCCGAGATGTCACCATCGGCGATGTCACCATCCCCGAAGGACGCCGGGCAATGCTCCTCTACGGGTCGGGTAACCGAGACGAACGCCAGTACGGCTCGGACGCGGGCGAACTCGATGTCACCCGTCGGCCGCGAAACATACTTACCTTCAGCCACGGCGCACACCATTGTCTAGGCGCCGCCGCCGCCCGGATGCAGTCGCGGGTGGCGCTCACCGAGTTACTGGCGCGGATCCCGAATTTCGAGGTGGACGAGACCGGGATCACCTGGGCCGGTGGTAGTTACGTGCGACGACCACTGTCAGTGCCTTTTTCGGTGATGACCTGATGGCCGGCGACTGGTTAGCAGTGCGCCGCACCGAGGTGGCCGCCGACCGTATCCTGAACGCAGCAGGCGAGCTGTTCAGCAAGAAAGACGCAGCAACTGTCGGCATGCACGAGATCGCTTCGGCTGCAGGCTGTTCGCGCGCCACACTGTACCGCTACTTCGAGAACCGCGATGCCCTCCACACCGCCTATGTGCACCGCGAGAGCTACCGGGTCTACCGGGAGACGACCGAGCAGATCTCGGCGGTGGTGGATCCACGGGAGAGGCTGATCGAAGGAATACTCGCCTCACTGCGCAACGTCCGCGAAAGGCCAGCCCTGGCATCGTGGTTTGCCGCCACGCAACGGCCGATCGGTGGCGAGATCGCCGAACAGTCTCAAGTGATTGAGTCGCTCACAAAGGCGTTCCTAGCCTCCCTGGGGCCCGACGACCCGGATCTCGCCGGGCAACGTGCACGCTGGCTGGTCAGAGTGATGACCTCACTGCTGCTGTTTCCCGGCCACAACGAAGCCGACGAGCGCAGCATGCTCGAACAGTTCGTCGTCCCGGCTGTGCTGCCAGTTCAGCGGGCCGATCAAGCGCTCTGATGCCGCGCGCCGCCAGCTTGGCAACTACTACCTGACCCGGGTGAATCGGTGCAAAAACCAGGCCAGCGGAACGGTGAGCGCCAACGTCACCGAGAACAGCAGCCAGACCGAACCGGTGTAAATCGGAAACCTCAGGATCTGCACCATCACCAGCTCCATCACGATCAGGTGAATCAGGAAGATCTCGTAGGAAATCTCACCTAGGAAGATCATGGGGCGACTACCCATCACCCGCACATACAGACCGTATCGTGTCCCCTCTTCCCTCAACGCCAACGGCGCAACAACCAACGT
>DAOUYK010000332.1 GCA_030666145.1 Mycolicibacterium sp.
CCTGTGGGAGACCCGGGGTCAGAAATCGCCGGCGTTGCGGCGCAAGGTCCGGATCGACTCCGCTAGCGCGCGGGACTCCTCGGCGGACATGCCGATGTCAGCGAACACGCTTTCGTTTAACGTCACGGTCGCGTCCGCAACTGTCGAGCGGCCCGGTTCGGTGATCTGCACAAGCGTCGTACGGCCGTCGGTGGGATGCGGCAACCGCTCCACCAGCCCGTCGGATGCCAGCCGCCTGATGGCGTGCGTGACGCTGGTGACATGCACCTGCAGGCGGTCGGAGGCTGCCGTGATCGGAAGCGCGCCGGTGCGGCTGAATGCCAGCAGCCGGAGTGACTCGAAGCGCGAGAAGCTCAGGTCGTAGGGACGCAACGCAGCCTCGACGCGGGCGAGCAGGATCTGGTGTGCACGCATGACCGAGGCCACTGCGACCATTCCATCGGCCACGCGGCCCCAACCAGCGCGCTCCCAGTTGGCACGCGCCACCGCAATGGGGTCGTGCGCCATTTGGGACTGTGCTGAGGGCGGTACTGAAGGCTGTTGAGAGGCCACGCCTCTTCATACCGCATACTGCAGGGCCCCGGAGCACATCGAAATCAGATGAACCGCGGAGCCGCGGAGCCACCTCAGTTCAACGGAGCGGTCAAGATTCGGGGCCCGTCGTCGGTGACGGCCACGGTGTGCTCCCAGTGCGCGGCGCGCGAGCCGTCGGCGGTCACCACGGTCCAGCCGTCGGAGAGCAGGAGGGTCTTGGTCGTGCCGAGGGTGAGCATGGGTTCGATAGCCAGCACCGAGCCCGGCCTTAGATAAGGCCCGCGCCCGGGGGAACCTTCGTTGGGCAGGAACGGATCCATGTGCATCTGCCGCCCGATCCCGTGCCCCCCGTAGCCCGCGACGATGCCGAACTTGCGGTCGTAACGCGCCTCGGCGGCTCGCGTGCCGAGTTCGATGGCGTGGGAGACGTCAGTCAGGCGGTTACCCGGCACCATGGCGGCGATGCCGGCCTCCATCGACTCTCGAGTGGCGCCCGACAACACCTCGTCGACGGAGATAACCGTATCGACGCCGAAGGTGAGGGCAGAGTCGCCGTGCCACCCGTCGAGGATCGCACCACAGTCGATCGAGACCAGGTCGCCGGCGACGAGCTTTTCGGTGTCCGATGGGATACCGTGCACGACGCGGTCGTTGACCGAGGAGCAGATGGTGGCCGGGAACCCGTGGTAGCCGAGGAAAGACGGGTCGGCGCCACCGTCACGAATCACCGACTCTGCGACGGCGTCGAGCTGCAGGGTGGAAACACCGGGCGCGGCTGCCTGGCGCACCGCTTCCAGAGCCGCAGCGACGAGCGCGCCCGCAGCGGCCATCGCGTCGAGTTCACCGGCGCTGCGTTGGCCGACCACTTTGCGGCCGCGCAGGGAAATCATGGCCCGCGCTAACGGCCGAGCGCCTTCAGCGCGCGGGCGAACACCTCGTCGAGCTCGCCGACCGCGTCGACGGTCACCAAAACCCCGTCGTAGTGGTCCAGCAGCGGTGCGGTCTCGTCGCGGTACACCCTGAACCTGTTGCGGATGATGTCCTCGGTGTCGTCGGCACGGCCGCGCCCCTTGAGCCGGGAGACGAGTTCCTCTTCAGGCACCCGGAACTCCAGCACCGCGTCCAGCGCGAGCTCGCGCTTTCTGAGCATGGCGTCGAGGGCTTCGGCCTGCTCGACCGAGCGCGGGTACCCATCGAGAATGAATCCAGTAGCCACATCATCGTCGTCGAGCCGGTCGTCGACCAGGGCGTTGGTCAGAGTTGCCGGAACGAGGTCACCGGCATCTAGGTACTTCTTGGCTTGCAGCCCGAGCTCAGTGCCGTTGCTGATGTTGTGCCTGAACAAGTCACCGGTGGAGACCTGCGGGACATCGAGGTGGTCGGCCAACTTCTGCGCCTGGGTTCCTTTTCCGGCGCCTGGGGGTCCCAACAACACCATTCTCATTTGAGGAACCCCTCATAGTTGCGCTGCATGAGTTGGCTTTCGATCTGCTTCACAGTATCCAGGCCCACGCCGACCATGATCAGGACGGCCGTGCCGCCGAACGGCAGGTTCTGCACCGCACCAGTGTTGCCCACCTGGAGGAAGACGTTCGGCAGAACGGCGATGGTACCCAGGTAGATCGAGCCCGGCAGGGTGATCCTGGACAGGACGTACCGCAGGTAGTCCGCGGTCGGTTTGCCTGGTCGGATGCCCGGGATGAAGCCGCCGTACTTCTTCATCTCGTCTGCGCGATCGTCGGGGTTGAAGGTGATCGACACGTAGAAGTAGGTGAAAAAGATGATCAGCCCGAAGTAGATCGCGATGTAGACCGGGCTGCTCGGGTCGGTCAGATATTCGGCGACGAACGTCTGCCACCACCCCGCGCTCGTGTTTGCGCTGCCGCTGGTGATTAGCTGTGTGATCAGGTGCGGGATGTAGATCAGCGAGGACGCGAAGATCACTGGGATGACGCCGGCCTGGTTGACCTTCAGCGGCAGGTAGGTCGAGGTACCGCCGTACATGCGGCGACCAACCATCCGTTTGGCGTACTGGACCGGGATGCGGCGCTGGCCCTGCTCGACGAACACCACGCCGATGATGATGACCAG
>DAOUYK010000150.1 GCA_030666145.1 Mycolicibacterium sp.
ACACCTGGCTGCCGGAGTCGTCGTGGCCGCCGTCGCGGGTGAGGTGTTGCCAGACCTGCGTGAGCGAGGCTCTATTGTTCTGGTCGTCGTGGGTTTCGCAGCCGCAGTGGCCTTCTTCGTGTTCCTACAACGGTTCGAGGCTGACGAGCCGGACGCCACTGGCACCCTGCCTGTCGCCTTCCTCGTGGTGGTCGGTGTCGACCTTCTCATCGACGGGCTGCTCGTCGGTGCAGGCGCCGCGGTATCGACCGACACCGCGGTCATCCTGACCATCGCGCTGACCGTCGAGGTCCTATTCATCGGCTTGGCACTAAGCCTGCAATTAGCACAGTCCGGCATTTCCAAGATCCAAGTCGTCATGACTACCGCTGGTCTAAGCCTACTCGTTGCAGTGGGCGCGGTGCTGGGCGCTCTTGTGCTCGGCGGAGCGGGAAACACCGTCCTGGTCCTCGTGCTGGCCTTCGCAGCGGCCGCACTGCTTTGGCTGGCCGTCGAGGAGCTGCTCGTCGAAGCCCATCAGGTGGTGGAGCAACCATGGATGCCGGTGATGTTTTTCGTAGGGTTCCTGGCTATATTCAGCCTAGAAGCACTGGCATGAAAATCATTTCACGCTGCCCTCTACAATTCTGTCGAGGCGGCCGGGTCGACGAGATCGCACCGAGACATGTGCCGCCGACAATAGAGAACGTAGGACGCTGACCGTCCTGCGCTTCAACCTCGGTGGTGCATCGTCGCGTTGAATCCACTCTTCGGAAGCCGACTCTCGACAATGCCGCCGCCGTGGTGCGGCACTAAGTTGGTAGGGGCAGTGCGCTTACCGACTCGGCAGAATGTTCGAGGAGAGAACCAACGCGTACACATCGGCTTCCCCCAAGCCAGCATTCGCGCAATGCTGGCTTGTCCAACGCACTGCGAACTCATCGACAAAGAAGTAGCGGGTACCACCGCGGCTCGGCTCAAACTAGACTCGAATCGGCCCCCAAAGTAGGAGAAGACACTGTGAGCGGGATGAATAGGGCGAAGAACAAGAGCCAAAAGCTCGCCGGCATGGCCAAGGAAGCGATTGGTAAGGCCACCGGAGACAAGAGCACTGAAAATGAGGGCAAGCGCGACCAGGCGAAGGCCAACCTCAAAGACGCCGGCGAGATGGTTAAAGAGGCCGGCGGGAAGCTCAAGGAGGAGGCCGGCGAAAAGGTTGCGAACATCTTCAAAAAGTAAGTGCTGCGGCACACCCCACAACGCGACGCACGCCGCGGTCGAGGTCGACGCGCTAGGGCAGAATGAGCATCGACGTGCTCGACCAGGAAGCAGTGATGGCTACGCGACGAGAGCGGTTGGCGCAGTTGAAGGCGACGCTGGCGGAGGAATATCCCGGCACCGACGGGAAGAAGATCCGCGACGAAGTGCTCGACACCGCGCGCGAATACTTGCGCGGCGAAGTGACTGTCAAAGAAATCGGCGAGGAGCTTGCTGATGCCCGCCTCGAGTTGGCGAACGCGATCGCGGCGGCAAAGGCTGTCGGATTGTTGGCGATGGAGAACGGTGGACCGGAGCAGTCGACGGCGCGCGAGCTTGGTGTAGACCCTATGACGGTGCGCGGCTGGCAGCGCGAGCGGCCCACGAACTAGCCGCGCAGCTGAGCTTCAGCCCATCACCCAACGGTGGCGGGCCGCACTGTGGTCCAGGTGGCCCGCAGGCCACCGCCTCCCCCTCGCCTCCCCGAGTAGTTCTACCGGCAAAACGGGCCCGACAGGGCCGCCGACCGGCGGCATGCCAGGTCCGCATTTGGCCGAGGAGGCACTTGCCGGCGCCTACCCAATTCCCCGGCCCGGTATCTGTGCACTTCGCGATCAGTTCCCGCAGGGCGCCCTCCCTCCGGAAGCCATGGGCAGGTTGGCGCTACTACGATTGGCGCAGGCTGCGCTGGTAGTCAGTGACCTCGGCCTCAGCGGCGGCAGCCCCGGCCCCAGGATCACGGGCCCGTCGGTGGGGTAACGGAATGTTTGTCAGCGTCAAGGCGCAGAACCGTTTTAGAGCAATCAACCCTCAGGAGAAATGCCAGAAAACCTCCAATGAGTTTCAAGTTTCAAGTGTTTGGGCGCTCGTCGGTGTCGGCAACGTCATCCAGGTACAGGCGTCTACCCTCCCACGGTCCTAGCGTGTCTCTCCCCCTGAACTGTGCCCCGGAGGGCGTTGCCACCTCGGGTCTTGTAATTGCCCAGCAGTCACCCCAACATGCGAGCCCAACTGAGAAAACCTCACTCGGTCATGATTTGCCCCTTCTTCGCTCTCGACTCATCCGCGCAGCGCCTTGATCCGGGCCCCGAATCTCGACCGCAGGTAGAGGACGCCGAGCAGGATCGACACGTACGAGGCGCCCATCACCACCCACGCGAACGGCAGCAGCAGCGGCTGACCGTACAGCGTGAGGCCGTCGAATGCCCCCGGCGCTACCGAGAATCCGGTTCCCATAATTATCCCGCCGAAAAAGCACCGGACCACCCTAGGGGCCAGCGGACCAATCAGCTTGGTGCCTTTCATCGATCGGCCCGCGACCAATGCGCCGGCCAGCATCACGACAAGAAAGGCCATCCGTTCGACCGCCCGGTCCCCGACACCGCGGGAGATGTCGCCCAGCAGCTCGGTGTAGGCCCACGGACCGAAGAGTTGCACCAGCGCGACGAACAGCAGCCCGATGATGAAGGTCGCAGTCCGCGGATACCAGGCCTGCCGCAGAAATTCACGGAAGCTTTCGTGCGGGCCGACAACAAGCCGGCGCACGGTCAGCGCCGCGACGAGACCGAGTCCGACCAGGGCCACTACCGGATAGTCCACGGACGTCAATGTCGGTGTCGACCCGACGTGGGCGGTGGCTTGCCGGCCGAACAGGTGCGGGGCGATCACACACCCCAGGTAAAAACCGAGCAGGGTCAGTCCGAAGGCGTATTCGCCGGAGCCGATCCGGGCGACCGACCCGGTGATGCAGGCACCGTTGATGACCGCCCCGATGCCGAGCAGAAGTCCGCCGGCGACCGACCACAGTGTGACCGGCACCGCCTGGGGGGGTCGGTCGCACCCCGGTCGCCAGCGCCAGCAGAGCCAAGCCGCGGGCCACCCAGAACCACGCGTACACGATGGCCAGCAGCCGATCCCAGGACTGGCGCTGCACGATGTCGTCGATTGCGACCACGGTGCAGGTGTTGCCGCGTTGGACCGCAACCCCCATCACGAACACCAGCACGAGCGAGACCAGCAACACCAGCGGACTCATCGAAGCGCACTAACCCATTGTTAGCGACTCAGGGAGGACCAGTGGATTTGAAACCGACTGACTCGGCGCCAACCGTGCCGAGGCTGCGGAATCTGCACTCCTGGTCGCCGGCGCTGACGGTGGCCGATCGCGCGCGTGATTCCCAGCGTCAGGTGTACGAGGGTGAAGGATCGTTGGCCATTGCGACACGGCGGCCGTCCTCGGCCTTGACTCGGAACGGCTCACGCAGTTGAACCTTGAAACTTGAACCGAACGCGCTTATTAATGGAGTTCGCGCAGCGGGGTCTGTGCTTGTCGTAGACGCATTCGGCCGGGTTCCAGGTTCAGATTCATGAGGCACAGATAATCTCTGAACACGAGCCCTATGGGATAGATCGGGTTCGCAGCCGCGGATTCAACTTGTTCGAGGACTCGGCGGCAGCCCACGGTGAGAATGAAGCCGCGCCCGACGAGCCGATCTCAATGCAAGCGAAGGGGTTCGCAGACGCCGCCCCGTGGGGTGTACTAGTGACTCAAGGGACTCAACTGAAGAGGTGCATATGGATCTGGTCGGGATGCTGGCAGAGCCCGCGCGCCGCGCGGGATTGGAGGCGCGTTCGCTGGCGGTGATGGTGCGTGCCGGCTTAGTGGGCGTCGAGCCGCCCGATAGGTTGCGGCGGATCATCAGCGCAGTGAACGACTACGGTCCTATGGGGGCCGCCCCGCGGATTGCCGCGTTGCGCCATGGCGACTGTCCTGCGATCGCCGACGAGCGCGGCGAGCTGACCTTCCTAGAGCTCGAAGAGCAGGTCAATCGGCTCTGCAGCGCGCTGCGCGCCCAAGGGTTGGATGCCGGCTCGAGCCTCGGTATCTTGTGCCGCAATCATCGCTCTCCGCTGATCGCCGGCTTCGCTGCTTCGCGCATGGGGATGAAGGGGATCTGGCTGAACACCGCGTTCTCGGCACGCCAGGCTAAGGAGGTCGCCGAACGCGAAGGCGTCGAGCTGCTCGTCTACGACGAGGCGTTGGCCGAGGCCGCGGCCGGCGTCGAGCCTGCTCACGGGAAGGTTGTTACTGCTACCGCAGATCCCGCCGCCGACCAACTCGAGCAGCTCATCGCTGGTGGTGATCCGACTCCTCCGCCTGCGCCGGGACGTCCGGGCAAGATGGTTCTGCTGACGAGCGGAACGACGGGAACGCCGAAGGGAGCGCCCCGGTCGGAGCCGCGCGGTTTCACCTTGCCGGGTGCGTTGCTCGAGCGAATGCCGATGCGTGCCCGCGAGGCTTCCATGATCGGCCCGCCGCTGTATCACGGCACGGGCTTGACGGTCGCGCTGCTCTCGATCGGCCTGGGATCCAAGCTCGTCCTGCGCAGCAAGTTCGACGCTGCGCGCTTCCTTGATGATTCAGCCGCGCATGGCGCAACAACCTGGTGCGTCGTGCCGATCATGCTGCAACGCGTGCTTGCGCTCGGCGAGGACGAGATCCGCCGCCGGGACCTGTCAAGTCTGCGGGTCGTGTTCTGTGCCGGCTCACAGCTACCAGCCGAGGTCGCGGTCAGGTCGATGGACGTGCTGGGCGACGTGATCTACAACATGTATGGGACAACCGAGGTGTCGCTTGCGACGATGACAACGCCGGCCGATATCCGCGCCGCGCCGACATCGGTCGGCAAACCGATGCTCGGCGTGAAAGTCAAGCTCTTCGACGACCACGGCAAGGCGGTCGCTAAGGGCGAGACTGGACGCATCTTTGTCGGAACCACGTCGCCGTTCGAGGGATACACCGGCGGCGGCGGCAAGGACGTCATCGACGGCTTGATGTCGACCGGCGACGTTGGTCACTTCGACGACGATGGGCGGCTGTACATCGACGGCCGCGACGACGAGATGATTGTCTCCGGCGGCGAAAACGTCTTCCCGCGTGAGGTCGAGGAGCTGCTCCTTACCCACTCGGCGATAGATGATGTGGCGGTGATCGGCGTCGAGGACGCGGATTTCGGCCAACGGTTGAAGGCGTTCGTCGTCCTGGGCGAGGGCAGCATCACAGCGGAGGAGATACAGCAGTTCGTCAAAGACAACCTGGCGCGCTACAAGGCCCCGCGCGAGGTTGTGTTCCTCGACGATCTGCCGCGAAACCCGTCGGGCAAGATTCTCAAGCGTGAGCTGGCCGCAATGGAGGGCTGACATTGTGCGGCAGTCAGCCCCACGTACCAAGGCTGGGCGGCCGCACCTGCCGCGCTCGCCGATCCACACCCCACCAACGGTCACCACCCCCTGATCACGCAGAGCCACAGCGCCAAATACGCGCCGACCGGTTGAGTCCAAGCCGAGCGACATAAGTTAATCGCTAGGGCGAATCACTCGCCTGCGGCATCGCGGTGTCTACCTCCGTCAAATGAGCGGAAAGGCCTGCTGCAGAACGAATTTCGGCGAAGGCACGGATCATCGAAGCAGTCGCCTCGTGTGGATCGCTCAGTGTTAGGTCGTCGGTGAGCACGGAGATGTTGAGCTGGTCGACATAGCTCCACACTGTGATGTTGATGCCCGCTCCCACCGTCAGCGGACCCACCGAGTAGATCTCGGTGACGACGGCCCCGGCGATGCAGCCGCGTTGCCGCGGACCTGGCACATTCGAGATGGTGAGGTTGAAGGAGCTCGCCTTCTCACGCCCTGACATCCACCGCATCACCCCTATCACCGCGACGGCCGGCGAGTACTCGATACTTGTGCTGATCGTCCGCCGACCCAGCAAGTCTTGGTCTTCCTTGGCATTTGTTGTGGCCACGTTGATCAGGCGCACGCGTTCGAGAGGATCCGAAACCTGCACCGGCAGCGATACCGACATCATGCTCAGCTCGTTGCCGGCGATGCGATCGGGTGACAGGTCGATGCTCGTCGGCACGGTGGCGATAAGCGGCTGGTCTGCCTGCCCGTCATACTTCAGTAGCAGGCCCCGCAACGCTCCCGAGGCTGTTGCCAGTAGCAGGTCGTTGATCTTTATGCCGAGATGCTTGGCCGTCTGTTTGACCTCTGCCAGCGACAGCGTCGCGGTCGCGAACCCGCGCCGCGACGAGAGCTTGTGGTTCATGAAAGTGGCCGGCGGGCTGAATTCGCGGGCGAGATCCGGGTGTTGGCCTCGCTCGCGCACTCGCTGCTGGAGGCGCGCGACGCCGCCGAGACTGGCCGTCAATGCATCCGGGAGTCGACGCAATTGGGCCAGGTGGTCCACGCCGGCGGCAAGTAGCAACTCGGCCGTCGACGGGGACGGGTCAGCGACATAGCGAGACTGTTCGTCGTCAGCCGATTCCGGCCATTCCATGGCCAGCGCCATCAGGTTCGCTGACGCGACCCCGTCGGCCAGCGCATGGTGCACCTTGGAGATGATCGCAACACGATGGTCTGCCAGGCCTTCTGCGTAGTAGATCTCCCACAGCGGATAGTTACGGTCCAACGGTGTGCTGGCGATCTCGCCAATCACGTCATCGAGTTCCCGGCGCCCGCCGGGTGAGGGCACCTGCACCCGGCGCAGATGGTAGCCAAGGTCGAGCTCTACTCGCTCGCGCCACATCGGGCGGTGCAAGTGCAGCGGAATGTCGACTAGTTGGTAGCTCAGCGGTTCCAGTCGATGAAGTCGATGCTTGAAGATTTCCACGAACCCCTCGAACGTCACCTCATCGGCGAAGTCCGTGACGTCCACAACGGCCACCTTCAACGTGTGCTGATGCACGTTGGGCGTTTCGATGTACAGAAAGAACGCGTCCCAAGCGTTGAGTCGCTTCATCGGCTTCACCCCGCTCTCAAGGACTCGATGCCAAGCTACGCCCTGACGGGCCGTTCCGGGGCGTTGGGCGAGGTGTACCTAGCCCAGATCGTTCACGGGCGATTGGAGTTATCGGCGTGTAGATGCGCGGAAGTGCCCGTCCAAGCAGGGGATTCTTGGGATCGCGACGCCTCAGGGGCCGTACAAAGCCGTCAACGGGCTCATCAATACCGGCCCAGCCGGGTCGTCTTCCGTGATTCAGCCGACACCAAACGTGTGCAGCATTTCGTGCGTGACCGTGAGGTCAACGACGAAACAACACCAGCTACAGCTACAGCTACAGCTACAACAGCACGCTGGTAACGGGAAGATCTACCGCACCGACGCGAAGCTGGCCGTGTGGTTCGGTGTGCGCGAAACGGACGTCCCAGCGGTCTTACAAGACCTAGTGGACGACGGGGTACTTATACCCGCCGGAGTCTCGAAGCACGGTAACCAGATCTACGCGTTGCCGCTGAGCTTCAAGGCGGCGGGAATGCTCGCCAAGATCACCCAACACCAGCCGGTGCCGATGGACCGGATGGAAGCACTGTTCGGCTCCGATACAGAGCCCTACCGCGAACTTAAGCGGAGAGGGCTAGTCGACGCCACGTACATCAACGGAACCCGGCACGTCGGGGTCACCGGGGAGGTGAGGCTATGACCGTTTGTTGGTCCTGGACGTGGCCACCCGCAGACATCGAGCAACGCGAGGCTTACCAGGCCCTGCGCGGCTACCCACCGCCAGAGTCGTCGCAGCGGCTCTGCACAACACCCAACTGCATTCGCGGGGACCACCTTGGTCCCGTCCCTACGAAGGAGACAGCATGAACGAATCCGCCGCCGCCGACCGGCAGGTGATAGAGCTCAGTGAAGAGACAGCGGCGCAGAGTGCGCTGCGTGAACTGCACCTAGCCCCTGAAGGGCTCAGGTTCCAGCGACTCCGGTCGCTTTCGCATCCCCGTAATAGAGCGGGGCTGCTAGAGGTCCTGGACCAGCTAGTGGCCGACGGGTTCATCACAGAGGACCAAAGTGTCTATGCCATCGACTGAACCGCGTGTATGCCGCAGCTGCTGGACCGTCCAGGACCCGCACCCCGGTCCGATCCATATCACCACACGCCGGCGGGGTGCGACACAGAGCCGCTGGTGACGCGTGACGCGCGCAACCCGGCAACCGCGCTACAGGCGCCAGCCGACGACGACAAGGGCCAGCAGGCCCAGAGTGGCGATCAGCGCGGATATGACCCCAGCGAGGGAGTACGGCATGTGTGCACCTTCGGCCCGCAGCGCTTTCATCTCCAGGCGGTGCTGAAACCAGCCCAGCGTCAAGGCTGCCAGCCCGATGACGATCATCAACATT
>DAOUYK010000167.1 GCA_030666145.1 Mycolicibacterium sp.
ATCAACGACCCGCGCGGGGCAGATAGGTATAGATACATGCCGAGGGCCATTACTACGATGGCGGCGTATAAGGACCACTCGCCCATCAATACCGACTGGTGCTGCAGTGTCGGCACACCGACAAGCCGGACGCCGAGAAACACGCCAGCGGCCAGCAACGCCAACTGCGCAACGCCGTAGACGAGCCGGGAAGCGCCCGCGATCATTTGACCGCTGGCCAACTCGATGGCCCCGGTGGTGAGCGCGAAGCCGGGAAGCAGTGCGATCAACGGCGGCGCGATGATGCGGAGCATCCCGTCGCCGGCAACATCGGCCAAGAACGCCCCTGCCAGCACCGTGACGAGTAACGCCGACACCGTCGCCTGGATGGTCACTAACCCCGGGAACCGCGGGGCGATCACGAGCACCGAACCGACAACCGCGCCAAGTAGCGCATAGGCCGGCAGCGCCGCCCAGGTGGGATTGAGCATCATCCCGAAACCGATGGTTGCCAGTACATGGCCGAAAATTGTTGTCGCAGCGCCGAACCTCCGCGGCAGCTCTCGTACTGCACAGACCGCGGCGACCGCATCGTCAGGAGTAATCGCACCGGCCTCGGCCAGGTCTGCGATTTCAGCGATCTTGCCGGCCTGATCGAGCCGCACCGTCGCTCGGTCGGTCTGGTCCACCTCGGTGGCCCGAGCGTTGTCGACCTTGACGATGATCACCGTGGGCAATACCGCAAGCCTCACCGCGCTCGTGGTGTAGCGGGATGCGATAGCCAACAATCTGGCGCCCACTATGTTGACCGGTTGGCCTGTCTCCAGCATTGCTAACCCGAGGGTGCGCAACATCACCGCGATCTCGTCATGTGAGTACGTGTCGCACGGTGCGACCGCGCTCGGCGGCGTCTCTTTGCGCACAGCCCGCCACAGCCCCTGCGCCCAATCCCTCGTTTCGACAGTCGTCATAGCAGGCATTGTGAAGCATCCTGCGGTTCTTCGCCGACACGACCCCTATTCGGATCCCCGCCACTGACACCGCTGGGAACCGCGGGGAGAAGCGCGCCGCGCGGGCACCATACTGCGGCCAGTCCATCCTTCAACGAATCTTTAACCAGGCTGATGCCCCGAACATGTTCCCGACACCAATGGAAATGGCCCCCGGAGAAGTCACCGGGGGCCATTTCGCATCAGTAGCGGGGACAGGATTCGAACCTGCGACCTCTGGGTTATGAGCCCAGCGAGCTACCGAGCTGCTCCACCCCGCGATGGGTGAGCGCTACGTTACCGGGGCCATCGCGGGGCCGCCAAATCGCCAGTTCAGGACCGGTTGTCGCCCGCGAACGCACGCAGCTGCATTCGCTGTGGCAGCGCGTCAATGGACAGCCGCATACCAGGACCCTCAGTTCGCAGCCGGGAACAGAGGCACTGCACCGGTGCGACAGATGACTATTCGGCCGACTTGTACTTGCTTATCGAATCGTCCAGGCGTTGCAGCGCTTCGCCGTACTTGGCGAAGTCGCCACTGCGCTGTGCCGCCTGCAGTGCATCGAGAGCCGCGTTGACATCTTGCAGCGCAGCGGCTTTCGCCCCTGACAACTGCGTCGGGCCGGCGGGCGGAACCGCCGCCGGCGCCTCCGGCTGTGCCTGCGGGCTCTGACCGGGCCGATTCGCCGGCGGTGGCGCCGAGGGCTGCTGGTTGGCAGCCGGTGGCGCAGCCGCCGGCTTACCGGCAGGCGCGTCGGTCGGTGCCGGCCCCGTGGCGGTGGCGTCGGCTCCCGGACCGAACAAATCGATCAACGAATCCCGCACCGTTGGCCCATAACCGATCTTGTCGTTGTACATCATCGCGACCCGAATCAGTCGCGGATACGTCGATGCCGCGTCGCCGGTCCCCGGCGACGCGTAAACCGGGGCGACATACAGAAGCCCACCCTCGCTCATCGGCAGAGTCAGAAGATTGCCCCAGCGGATCCGGTTCGTGTTGTCCCGGCCGATGACGCCGAGGTCTTGGCTGACCGCGGTGTCGGTGCTGATCGCGTTGAACGCAAGCTTGGGCCCGTTGACCTGCCCTGGGATCGTCAGAACCGTAAGTTGGCCGAATGTTTCGGGATCCGAACTGGCGCTGATGTAGGCAGCCAAGAAGTCCCGTTGGAATCGGTTCATCGCGCTGGTCAGCTGGAACGACGCCTGGCCGTTGTTCTCCGCGAGGTCTTTGGCAACGATGTAGTACGGCGGCTGGTAGCTGCTGGCCGTGGGGTTCGGGTCCAGCGGGACGTCCCAGCGATCTGACCCGGAGAAGAACGTCACCGGATCATCGACGTGGTACTTGGCCAGCAGCGAGCGCTGCACCTTGAATAGGTCCTCAGGGTAGCGCAGGTGCTCTTGTAGCTCAGGGGTGATGTCGCTCTTTGGCTGGACAGTGTCCGGGAACACACTCATCCACGCCTGCAGCACCGGATCCTGCTCATCCTGTGCGTACAACGTCACTGTTCCGTCGTAGGCGTCGACAGTGGCCTTGACCGAGTTGCGGATGTAGGACACTTGCTTATCGGGCTGCAAACGGTTCAGCGCCACCTCGTTGGAGTCGGTGGTCGCCGCCGACAGCGACGTCAGCTTTGCGTACGGATAATTGTCCAGTGTGGTGTAACCATCGACGATCCACACCATCTTCTTGTTCACGATCGCCGGATACACGGCCGTGTCAGTGGTCAGCCATGGGGCCACGGCCTTCACCCGGTCAGCTGGATCGCGGTTAAACACGATCTTGCTGTCGCTGCCAATCACGTTGGAGAACAGAAAGTTCCGCTCGGCGAACTTCGCAGCGAAAACGCTGCGCGCAAACCAGTTTCCAACGGGCACACCAGCGGCACCGGTGTAGGTGTAGTTCTTGGTCTCGACGTTGTTCTCGTAGTCGTACTCGCGGTCCTCGCCGTTCTTGCCCACGATTGCGTAGTCGGCCGTCGTATTGGCAATCACCGGGCCGAAGTAGATGCGGGGTTGATCCAGCGGCGCAGGCCCGGGCGAGACGATGCTGCCGTTCGCGCCCACGACGCTGGCAAGGAACTCAGGATAGCCGCCGTTCTGGTTCGGGTCGTTGGCTACCCCGCGCACCGTGTTCGCCGGCGAGGCGATGAAGCCGTTGCCGTGAGTGAAGACGGTGTGCCGGTTGATCCAGTTCCGCTGGTTGTCGATCAGCCGGTCGGGGTTCAATTCGCGCGCAGCCACTACGTAGTCGCGCAGATTGCCATCCTTGCTTCGGTAACGGTCCATGTTCAGCACATCAGGGAAATAGTAGAAGTTCTTGCCCTGCTGGAATTGAGTGAACGCCGGGCTGACGATGTTCGGGTCGAGTACCCGGATGTTCGACGTGGTCGCGCGGTCCGCGGCAACCTGCTGCGCGGTCGCTTGGGCATTGCCCGCATAATCGCGGTAGGTCACCGATTTTTCTGTGAGTCCGTAGGCCTGCCTGGTCGCGGTGATGCTTCGGCTGATGTACTCGCTTTCCTTCTGTGCGGCGTTGGGCCGGACGCTGATCTGCTCGACCAGCAGCGGCCAACCCGCCCCGATGATCAGCGACGACAGCAGCAGGAGCACCACGCCGATCGCAGGAATCCGCAAGTCGCGCAGGAAAATCGCGGAGAAGACCGCCGCCGCGCAGATCAGCGCGATGGCCAGCAGGATCAGCTTCGCGGGCAGCACTGCGTTGATGTCGGTATAGCCGGCACCGGTGAACGGCTTGTCGCCACTTGTGTGGCTGAGCAGTTCGTAGCGGTCAAGCCAGTAGGCAACCGCCTTGAGCAGTATCAGGAGGCCCAGGAGCGTGATCAGCTGAATGCGGGCCGCGCGGCTCAGCGCGCCACTGCGCCCGGCCAGGCGGATGCCACCGAACAGATAATGACCCAGAAGATTCGCGACGAAGGCCAGGAAAGTAGCAACGAACAGGTAGGACAGCACCAGGCGATAGAAAGGCAGGTCGAACGCGTAGAAACCGAGATCGATGCCGAACTGCGGATCAGTGATACCGAAGGCGCCGCCATGCAGGAACAGCTGCACGGTCCCCCAGTAACTCTGGGCCACGAAGCCGGCCAGCACACCGATGAACGCCGGCACACCGAAGCCCACCAGTCGCAGCCGAGCCATCACGGCGGTGCGGTAGGCCGCGATCGGGTCCTCGGGTCCGGACGTTGGCACAAACACCGGCCGGGTGCGATACGCCAATGCCAACGCCGCGAAAATGACGGCGCCGAACAAGATCGCGACGACGAAGAACAGAACAATGCGCGTCACCACCTGCGTGGTGAACACCGATCGGTAGCCCAGTTCGCCAAACCACAGCCAATCGACGTAGGTGTCGATTAACCGGGGACCAAACAACAGCAAAAACACCGCTGCCAGGGACAGCCCTATCAGAACCCGGCCTCGTCGTGTCAGCTTCGGCATCTTCGCCGCTGGCCGCATTCCCACTCGATCACTCCAGTCTCAAACATTCTCGGTAATTGTTCAAACGCGATGACTGCGACACAACTCTACGCACCCTCCCGAGGCGCTGCGTCAGCAGCGGGGAGGTTCGCCACCAGCGGAAAGCGTGCGCAGCGAGTCGATGGTCTGCTCGAGGGTTTCCACCTTGAGTAGCTCGACGCCACCGACATCGGCCGATTTGGCCTCGTCACAGTTCTCAGTGGGGACCAGAAAGACGCTGGCACCGGCCTCACCGGCCGCCGCGATCTTATGAGTGATGCCGCCGACCGAGCCGACCTTTCCGTCACCGGTGATGGTGCCGCTACCCGCTACGAACTTCGAGCCATTGATGTCGCCGGTGGTCAGCTTGTCGACAACGGCCAGGCTGAACATCAGCCCAGCAGACGGGCCACCCACGTTGGCGAGGTTGAAGTCGACGACGAACGGCGCCCACGGCGCGTCGAGCACGCTGACCCCGAGCAAGCCCTGGTCGCGTTCTGGGTGTTTTCCCATCGTGATGTCGACAGTCCCGGCGGGGGCGTTCTTGCGCCGGTAACCAAGGGCGACTGTGTCGCCGGGCTTGGTGCCCTTGAGGGCCTCCTGGAATTCGTCCAGGTCGGCCACTGGTGTGCCGTTCACCGCGTCGATGGCGTCGCCGGACTGCAGCTTGCCATCGGACGGCCCGTCGGAGTTAACGCTTTCCACGCTGACAGCCATCGGATACTTCAAGTAGTACAGCGCGGCGTATTCGGCGCTGTCCTCGGACTCCCGGAAATCTTTTGTGTTTGCCTCTTCGATCTCTTCCTTCGACCTATCCGGCGGATACACCAGCTCACGAGGCAGCAGTTGATCCTGACCCGACGCCCAGAACACCAGGGCCTGCGCCAGCGTCAGACCGTCGCGCTGCGACACCGTCGTCATGTTGAGGTGCCCGGAGGTGGGGTGCAGCTCGGCACCCTCGATCTCGACGACATGCTTGCCCTCGACCTCGCCAAGGGTGTCAAACGTTGGGCCCGGCCCCAGCGCTACGTAGGGCACCGTCACCATGGTCAACAACAACCCGAACGTCAGGAGCGGCACCAAAGCGACGATCAGGGTAGAAATCCGCCTGTTCACGCCGCCCACAGTAAAGGTTCACGCGCAGCGGTTCACTCACAGCGTGACCCGCATCGCCGCGCGAAGCCGGCGCTGTGAGTACGGTTGGGGGCATGGCTGACCCGCCTTTTGGCTTCTCCGCCGGGGATGACCCCGAGCATGACAAACCCAAGAAGGAACCCGGCTCCGGTGACGACCCCTTCGAGGGAGCGTTCGGTGGCGGCGGCGATTTCGACATGTCGCAACTCGGTCAGATCTTCAGCAAGCTAGGCGAGATGTTCAGCGGCGCGGGCACCGCGATGCCCGGCGGATCGGCTTCTGGGCCGGTCAACTATGACCTGGCCCGCCAGATTGCATCGAAGTCCATCGGATCGGTGACGCCGGTGTCGGAGCAGACCAGCGGCGCCATCGCCGACGCGGTCCGGCTCGCCGAGACCTGGCTGGACGGGTCGACCCCGCTGCCCGCCGGTACGACCAGGGCAGCGTCGTGGACACCGACCGACTGGATCAACAGCACGCTGGACACGTGGAAGCGGCTGTGTGACCCGGTGGCCGAGCAGATCTCGGCAGTGTGGGCCTCAGCGCTGCCCGAGGAAGCCCAGGCGATGGCGGGCCCGCTGCTGTCGCTGATGTCCCAAATGGGCGGCATGGCATTTGGTTCACAGCTGGGCCAAGCGCTGGGCACGTTGTCTCAAGAAGTGTTGACATCCACCGATATCGGACTGCCGTTGGGGCCCAAAGGGGTTGCAGCGTTGATGCCCGATGCGATCGAATCGTTCGCTGAGGGCCTTGAGCAGCCGCGCAGCGAGATCGTCACGTTCCTGGCCGCCCGCGAGGCCGCGCACCATCGGTTGTTCAGCCATGTGCCGTGGCTTTCCGGCCAGCTGCTCGCCACTGTGGAGGCGTTCGCCAAGGGCACCAAGATCGACATGGCGGGCGTCGAGGAGATCGCGCGCGGATTCAACCCCGCTTCGCTGACCGACCCGGGCGAGGTGGAGAAGCTACTCAATCAGGGCATCTTCGAAACGCAGGCCACTCCCGAGCAGACCGCCGCGCTCGGCCGGCTGGAAACCCTCCTTGCCCTCATCGAGGGCTGGGTGCAGACCGTGGTCGCCGATGCTCTCGGTGACCGGATCCCCGGCCGACCCGCTCTCAGCGAAACATTGCGCCGACGTCGTGCCACCGGCGGGCCGGCTGAGCAGACGTTCGCCACGCTGGTGGGACTCGAACTGCGGCCGCGAAAGATGAGAGAGGCCGCAGCCTTGTGGTCGAGGCTGACTCAGGCCGTCGGTGCCGACGCCCGGGACGCGGTCTGGCAGCACCCCGACTTGTTGCCGAGCGCGTCAGACCTTGACGAGCCCGCCGAATTCATCGACCGCATGATCGGCGGCGACACCAGCGGGATAGACAGCGCCATCGAACAGGCTTTGGACCAGGCACGCGACGACGACGGAACCAGCAGCCCCACGGAGTGACGTTGTCCCGGCGGCGCCTGTGGATAACTCCGCTCGCGCTTGTTGTCACGTGACACTGTTTTTGGATGACGCGATACGCACTCAACCCGGCGACCCCGGTGCTTTCCCGGCCCGACGGCACAGTCCAGGTGGGCTGGGACCCCCGCCGCGAGGTCATAGTGCACCCCCATCCGGGCTGCCCGCACGCATCCTGGCTGAGCTACTACGCACGCTGCAATCCGCTGCAACGGTCGCCGAACTACAGACCCTGGCAGCCGATCATGATGCCGACGAGTCGGTTATCACGGCCCTGATCACCCGCCTGGTCAACGATGGTGTGGTCACCGCGGTGTAGCGCCACCGCGGTCTGGAGTTCGACGTCGCCAAGGGCGCGATCGTCGCCCGTCGATGGTCACGGCATGCCAAGTGCACGTGCTGACATCAATCGTTTCGAACTTATCTATGGAAGTACAGCTCAGTGATGGATGATGGACTCGTGAGTGATATCAAGCGGGGACGTGCCGCGCGCAACGCAAAGTTGGCGTCGCTACCGGTGGGTATGGCCGGCCGTGCCGCGCTGGGTTTCGGCAAACGCCTGACCGGGAAATCCAAGGATGAGGTCAGCGCCGAGCTGATGGACAGGGCCGCTCAACAGCTGTTCAGCGTGCTTGGCGAGCTCAAGGGCGGCGCG
>DAOUYK010000119.1 GCA_030666145.1 Mycolicibacterium sp.
TATCGAATCCGTCGGGATCACGAAGACACCGACTGCGCGATGGACAAGGCCTCACGTGCCCCGGCGTGCAGTCCCTCGCTGCTGAGTACCAACCACGCCGTCAAGCCCTCCGCAGTCCCCGACGCAAAACCCCGGGCCGCAGCATGGTAGCGGCCGGCGCCACGCATCCAATGCACCTCGGGAACGCCCAGACCATGCGGATCCAGCCCGCCAGCGATCGTCACCAGCCTGGACATTCCGCGCGCTACGACACCGTCAGCGGTGCCGAAGGGCCGCAGGGTGAGCAGCTCGCCATGCACAACGGCCGCCAGCACCGTCGCAGGTACTCGCGTTGTGCCCGTCACGATGTCGGCGAGCAGCTCAAGCCTGCGCCCCACATCGAGGTCACCGCGTGGCCGACCCAATTCGCCACCACCGACCAGATCTGCAGCCGCCAAGGCGTGCAATCTCGCGATGGCCTGAAGCGGCGCCCGTCGCCAGACACCGACCAGCGCGCCTCCGCCACCTTCGAGCGCCTCAGCCACCCGCAGCGCGCCTGCAAGCACCGGATCGCTGCCGGCATCGTCGGGTCCGCCATCGGAAAACTTCAGGGGCCCACCGTCGAGCACAGAGGAAGCCCGGGCCGCCCGCAGCGCCGCCTCGGCTGCGGTCTTCGGCCAGCCACGAAGGTTGGCCCGGTGCCGGTGCGCCTTGCCGAGCGCCTCGCTCGCCTCCTCGCCTGCCTGCGCGACACCGGGCAGCGCGGACAGCGGCGCCAGGACGTCCCCGGAGGCTGGCTCCTTGGCCGTCATCTGCGCCCGCTACTCGTCACGACCGCCCACGCTAGCCCACGGCTGCACCCAGCCACCGACGACTTTCGCTGCCGATCGAAACTGCCGATCGCCTGGTTCCCACTGCCCGGCTTGTGAGCACCAACCTCGATGCGTGGGTGAATGGGGTGAGTGACTACCCTCACAGCCATGTCCGAGACGCACATGGAAGACCAGTCTTCGTACCCACCGGCGCCTGAGTTCGTCGCGAATGCCAATGCGCCGGAGGCGATGTACGACGAGGCCGAGGGAGACCGCCTGGCTTTCTGGGCCGGCCAGGCCAACCGCCTGAGCTGGGAGACGCCGTTCACCGAGGTGCTCGACTGGTCCGGGGCGCCGGTCGCCAAGTGGTTCGTCGGCGGCAAACTCAACGTCGCCTACAACTGTGTAGACCGTCACGTGGAGGCCGGAAACGGAGACCGCGTCGCCATCCACTGGGAAGGCGAACCTGTGGGCGATGCCCGCGAGATCACCTACGCGCAGCTCAAAGACGCGGTCTGCCAGGCTGCCAACGCGCTGACCGATCTCGGTTTGAAATCCGGCGATCGGGTCGCCATCTACATGCCGATGGTGCCCGAGGCCATCGTCGCGATGTTGGCCTGCGCGCGGCTGGGCGCCATGCACTCAGTGGTGTTCGCGGGGTTCTCGGCCTCAGCGCTGCGAGCCCGCATCGACGACGCCCAGGCCAAGCTGGTGATCACCACTGATGGGCAGTTCCGCCGCGGCACGGCAGCCCCGCTGAAGGAAGGGGTGGACGAGGCAATTGAAGGTCTCGGCGAGGACAACCCCGTCGAGCACGTACTTGTGGTGCGGCGCGCCGGAATCGACGTGCCCTGGACCGAGGGCCGCGACCTGTGGTGGGACGAGACCGTAGAAAGTGCACCCACGAACCACATTCCAGCAGCGTTCCATTCCGAGCATCCCCTGTTCCTGCTCTACACATCGGGCACCACGGGAAAGCCTAAGGGCATCATGCACACCTCGGGCGGATACTTGACTCAGGCGTCGTACACACATTTCAACGTGTTCGACGTGAAACCGGATTCCGATGTGTATTGGTGCACCGCCGATATCGGCTGGGTTACCGGGCACAGCTACATCGTGTACGGGCCGTTGTCCAATGGCGCCTCCCAAGTCGTGTACGAAGGCACTCCGGCCTCACCCGACGAACACAGGCATTACCAGATCATCGAAAAATACGGTGTCACCATCTATTACACCGCTCCGACGGTCGTGCGGACCTTCATGAAGTGGGGCCGCGAGCTTGCCTTTGAACACGATCTGACCAGCCTGCGCCTCCTGGGTTCGGTGGGTGAGCCGATCAACCCCGAAGCCTGGCGGTGGTATCGCAAGGTGTTCGGAGGCGGGAAGACTCCGGTCGTAGACACCTGGTGGCAGACCGAGACCGGTGCTGCGATGATCGCGCCGTTGCCGGGTGTGACCGACTGCAAGCCCGGTTCGGCGATGCGTCCACTGCCCGGCATCTCAGCCAAGGTCGTAGACGACGACGGAAACGAGCTCAAACCAGGCGGCGACACGAGTGAACACGTCCCCGGGTATCTGGTACTGGACAAGCCGTGGCCGGCGATGCTGCGTGGTATCTGGGGTGACCCGGAGCGGTTCCAGGAGACTTACTGGTCGCGGTTCGCCCAGCAGGGTTGGTACTTCGCCGGCGACGGCGCCCGCTACGGCAGTGACGGCGAGATCTGGGTTCTCGGCCGCATCGACGACGTGATGAACATTTCCGGCCACCGGATCTCGACGGCCGAGGTGGAGTCCGCGTTGGTCGGGCACACCAGCGTCGCCGAGGCAGCTGTCGTGGGCGCCACCGACGAGCACACCGGCCAGGCCATCTGTGCCTTCGTCATCCTCAAAGCGCACGCCGCCGCGATGTCGCACGAGGCGATGCTCGACGAACTACGCGCCGAAGTGTCCCGGGAGATCTCACCGATCGCCAAGCCGCGCGAGATCCACGTGGTGCCTGAGCTCCCGAAGACCCGAAGCGGCAAGATCATGCGCCGGCTGCTGCGTGACGTGGCCGAGGGCCGCGAACTCGGAGACACCTCGACACTGCTGGATCCCGGGGTGTTCGAGGCGATCCGCGCCAGTAAATAGCAGCCGGCGGGTTACTGAAGCTACAGACGAGCGCACCTGCGAGGACGCTCAGCTGCTCCCCACCGGGACAAAGCCGCTGCCTGGCCTGCCCTTGGCGACGATATCGGCAAGCTGGGTGTTAAACGACATGGTCACGGCCGGCGTGTGCAACGGGATGAACTTGACCACGCAGGTCGGCAGCACCTCAGAGAACGCTCCATGGATCATGCCGACGAGCCGGTTGTTCACCGTAACGGGGGCTCCGGAGTCTCCGGGCTGCCCGCAGACCTGGTTGACGATCGTGCCGGGCTCTTCGCCGGGGCCCCAGGTGACACCGCACGAATAGCCGGTCGTGCGTCCGAGCTTGCAGGCCAGGTCGCCGAGGGTGGGGTCTGGGCCGAGACCGTCGATGCGGAAGCCGTTGACCGTGTTGACCGGCGTGACCTTCTGTGGATCGAACTTGATCACCGCATAATCCAGGCCATCGTTTCCTGCCACCATCGTGCCGACGACACCCGCGTTCTCGGCGCCCTCGGCGGCCACCACAGCCCCCGGCCCCCCGCAGTGGGCAGAGGTGAACCCAATCAGGCTGCCGCGGTTGTCGGTGCCGATAGTGGTCAGTGTGCACAGTCTCTCGCCGTCGACGACCAGACCCGAACCGCCCCCCAGTCTCACTGGGGCGTCCGCCTGGGCGGTAGCCACGATCCCGGACAAAAGCGCTGCGGCCAGCGTCACGACGGCAGCGCCAATGAGCACCCTCAGACCGCTGGGCCGGCCGCTGGTCCTCAACAGTTCATCCCCAATCGACATTCCCGACTCGCCTTACGCAGGAACTCACGCAGTCTATCCTCGGGCGGGATCAGTCAACCGCGACGCCACGTGGCAACATTGACCCGATTATGAACCGTGACCTGACAGCAGAGGCGGGAAGGAAGTTTCCGTGACCGACCGCAGAAACGGCGTGCCGACCACCGTGACCTCGATACCTTTGGTGGACCCCCATGCGGCCAAGCCGGACCCCTCGATCGGTGATTTGGTCAAGGATGCCACCTCGCAGCTATCGACGCTGGTGCGCGCCGAGATAGCACTGGCCAAGGCTGAGATCACCCGCGACGTCAAGAAGGGCCTGACCGGCAGCGCCTTCTTCATCCTGGCGACCGTGGTGTTGTTCTACTCGACGTTCTTCTTTTTCTTCTTCCTGGCCGAGCTTCTGGACAGCTGGCTTTGGCGGTGGGCAGCGTTCCTCATCGTGTTCGGGATCATGGTCGCGGTCACCGTGCTGTTGGCACTTTTCGGCTATCTGAAAGTGCGCCGCATCCGGGGCCCGCAGCAGACCATCGAGTCGGTCAAGGAGATCCCCGAAGCCCTGGCCCCCGGGCCGGACAAAGCCGCCAGGGCAATCACGTCCGCGGACGATAGGCGGGCCTCAACCGCCGACCCGTCAGGCTGGTAATGGACCGGCCCGATCCGTCGGTTGTACGCATCGGCGGACCGTGGCGCCACTTGGACGTGCACGCGAACGGGATTCGGCTTCACGTCGTCGAGGCCGAGCGACGTGCCGATGCCGATGCCGATGCCGAATCAAAGACGGCGACGGATCGGCCGCTGGTCATCCTGCTGCACGGGTTTGGTTCGTTCTGGTGGTCCTGGCGACACCAGCTGACCGGCCTCACCGGCGCCCGGGTAGTGGCGGTCGACCTCCGCGGCTACGGAGGCAGCGATAAGCCTCCGCGCGGCTATGACGGGTGGACACTGGCCGGGGACACCGCGGGGCTGGTGCGCGCCCTGGGACACAAGTCGGCCACGCTGGTGGGTCACGCGGACGGCGGGCTGGTCTGCTGGGCCACCGCAGTCCTGCATCCCAGAGCGGTGCACGCAATCGCGGTGGTGAGCTCCCCCCACCCCGCTGCGCTGCGGACATCGGTGTTGAGGCGTCGCGATCAAGGCAGAGCACTGTTGCCCTCAATGTTGCGCTATCAGGTGCCCGGCTGGCCCGAGCACGCGTTGACCCGGCGCCACGGCGCCGAACTGGAGCGACTCGTGCGGCACCGATCCAGCGCCACATGGCAAGCCAGCGAAGATTTCTCGGAAACCATCAAGCATCTGCGGCGCGCCATCCAGATTCCGTCGGCCGCACACTCGGCGTTGGAGTATCAACGCTGGGCGGTTCGCAGCCAGCTGCGCAGCGAGGGGCGCCGCTTTATGCGGTCGATGAAGCGCCCGCTGTCAGTTCCGGTGCTGCATCTGCGCGGTGACGCCGACCCCTATGTGCTGGCCGATCCGGTGTATCGAACACAGCGCTACGCCCCGCACGGACGGTATGTGTCGATCGACGGCGCGGGTCACTTCGGGCACGAGGAAGCGCCGGAGACGGTCAACGACCAACTGTCGCGCTTCCTGACCCAGCTGTACGGCTAAGACACAGCTTCCGGCAAGCTGTAACTTTCTGTCCAACTTCGAGATTGGGCATTTATGCCTCGCTGAAATACACCGCGGCTGTTGGTGAACAAACGTAGTTCCGGCATCAAAGAGCCAGAAAGTGACCGCTGGAAGTCGTTAGTGTTGAACCATCGCCCCAATGCATTGAGGACTGCCATGTCTAGTGAGACCGACGATCAGCGGCTCACGCGCCGCGTGGCCGAATTGTCCATCGCCGACCCACAGTTCGCTGCCACCCGCCCCAGCGCAGCTGTTGCCGCCGCGATCGAGCAAGCTAGGCCATTTCTGCCGGCGGTTATCGAGGCGGCGATGGTGGGCTATGCGGATCGACCCGCAATGGGGCACCGTGTCGTCCGGTTCGTCAGCGACCCGCAGAGCGGCCGTACTTCGCTGGAGCTGCTTCCGAGGTTCGAGACCGTCACCTACCGCGAGCTGTGGGACCGTGTCAACGCCCTGGCCAGCGCGTTGACCGGCGGCGAAAGCTCGCTGTCCGCCGGCGATCGCGTCGCCGTACTCGGCTTCACCAGTGTCGATTACGCCACAGTCGATTTGGCTCGGGCACGCATCGGTGCAGTGTCAGTCCCCCTGCAATCCGGCGCGGCGATCACCCAGCTGCGGCCTATCGTCGTCGAGACCGAGGCGGCGGTGATCGCAGCGAGTGTCGAATACCTGTCGGATGCCACCGAACTGATCCTCGACGGTCATACGCCCACGCGCCTCGTCGTATTCGACTATCACCAGGAGGTAGACGATCATCGCGAGGCACTCGAGAACGCCCGCGCACGGCTCGCCGACACCGCGGTTGACGTCGAGACACTGGGCAACCTGGTGGAACGCGGACGAACGTTACCGACGGCGCCGGCCACTGTGCCCGGCGAGGAGGATCCGCTGTCGTTGCTGGTCTACACCTCCGGCAGCACCGGCGCTCCCAAAGGGGCGATGTATCTGCAGAGCGCGGCCGCCGGTATGTGGTCGAGTGGGAACTGGTTCGGGAAGAGCGCCGCGTCGATCACGGCCAACTTCATGCCGATGAGCCACATCATGGGCCGCACGATCCTCTACGGCACGCTGGGTAATGGCGGCACAGCCTATGTTTCGGCCAAGAGTGACCTTTCGACGTTCCTCGAAGACCTCGCATTGGTGCGCCCCACCGAGTTGGTTTTCGTACCCAGAGTCTGGGAGATGCTGTTCAGCGAGTTCCAGCGGGAGGTCAACAGCAGGTTGGCCGAGGACGCCAACGGCGACGGGGGTGCCGCGATCGAATCACAGGTGCTCGAAGAACAACGCCAACACCTCCTGGGCGGGAGGTTCCTAAGCGCGATGACGGGCTCCGCGCCCATCTCCGTGGAGTTGAAGACCTGGGTCGAGTCCCTCCTCGATCTGAACCTGGTGGACGGCTACGGCTCAACCGAGGCAGGGATGCTCTGGTTCGACGGCGAACTACAGCGCCCGGCGGTGATCGATTACAAGCTGGTAGACGTGCCGGGCCTGGGGTACTTCCTCACCGACCGGCCATATCCCCGCGGTGAGCTACTCGTCAAGACAGCGCACATGTTCCCCGGCTACTACAAGCGCCCGGAGATCACCGCCGAAGTGTTCGACGCCGACGGCTTCTACCGGACCGGTGACGTTGTGGCCGAGGTGGGTCCCGATCAGCTGGCGTATGTCGACCGCCGCAACAACGTGCTCAAGCTCGCCCAGGGCGAGTTCGTCACGGTCGCGAAGTTGGAGGCGGTGTTCGGCGACATCGCACTGGTCGAACAGATATACGTCTACGGCAACAGTGCCCGCCCTTACCTGCTGGCAGTGGTGGTACCCACCGAAGATGCACTACAAGTCCACGACCTGACAGAGCTGAAACCGTTGATTGCCGATGCGTTTCAGAACGCAGCGAAAAACACTGACCTGCAGTCCTACGAGGTGCCGCGCGACTTCATCATCGAGACCACACCGTTCACCGTGGACAACGGCCTGCTCACCGGAATCCGCAAGTTGGCGCGGCCGAAACTGAAACAGCACTACAGCGAAAGGCTGGAACAGCTGTACACCGATTTGGCCGATGGCCAGGCAAACGAACTCGACGACTTACGCCGCAACGGTGCTGAGGGGCCGGTTCTTACCACCGTCCGCCGAGCGGTGTCTGCGCTGCTAGGCGGCTCGACCCTCGACCCGGCGCCCGACGCCCACTTCACCGACCTCGGTGGAGACTCGTTGTCTGCGTTGACATTCGCCAATCTACTGAACGACATCTTCGACGTCGACGTTCCCGTGGGCGTCATCGTCAGCCCAACGTCGGACCTGCAATCCCTGAGCGCCTACATCGAAGCCGGGCGGGCGCCCGGGACCAAGCGCCCGACATTTGCCAGCATCCATGGCCGGGATGCGGTGCAGGTGCACGCTTGCGACCTCACCCTGGACAAGTTCCTCGACACCGAGACACTTACGGTCGCGAAGTCCTTGCCCGGCCCGAGCACTGAGGTGCGCACAGTACTGCTGACCGGAACAACCGGCTTCCTCGGCCGCTATTTAGCCCTGCAATGGTTAGAGCGCATGGACCGAGTCGATGGCATGCTGATTTGCCTTGTGCGGGGCAAATCCAACGACGATGCGCGTCAACGTCTTGACGCGACCTTCGACAGCGGCGATCCCCAGCTGCTGAGCCACTACCGAGGCCTGGCCGCTGATCATCTGGAGGTCATCGCCGGGGACAAAGCAGAGCAGAATCTTGGCCTGAACCAACAGAACTGGCAGCGGTTGGCCGACACCGTTGATCTGATCGTCGATCCTGCAGCGCTGGTCAATCATGTGCTGCCGTACAGCCAGCTTTTCGGTCCCAACGTGCTGGGCACCGCGGAACTGATCAGGATCGCGCTGACCACGAAAATCAAGCCCATCACCTACCTGTCCACCGTAGCTGTCGGCGATCCGGTTTCACCCGGCACGTTCACCGAGGACGCCGACATCCGGTCGATAAGCCCCACGCGCGCATGCGACGACAGCTACGCCAACGGCTACGGAAACAGCAAGTGGGCGGGCGAGGTTCTGCTGCGGGATGCCAACGATCTGTGCGGCCTGCCGGCCGCGGTTTTCCGTTGCGACATGATACTGGCGGACACCACCTATCAGGGGCAGCTCAACGTCCCGGACATGTTTACCCGCATGATGTTCAGCTTGGTAGCCACGGGGATCGCACCCGGGTCGTTCTACTGCCTCGATGCTGACGGCAACCGGCAGCGGGCGCATTACGACGGGCTGCCAGTCGAGTTCATCGCCGAGGCGGTCTCCACTCTGGGCGCCCGGATCGTCGACGGGTTCGCCACCTATCACGTGATGAATCCCCATGACGACGGTATCGGACTCGACGAATTCGTCGACTGGCTGATCGACGCCGGAAATGCCGTCGTGCGAATCTCCGACTACCACCATTGGGTGCAGCGATTCGAGACGGCGCTGCGTGCGCTGCCAGATAAGCAACGCCAGGCGTCCCTCTTGCCGTTGCTGCACAACTACCAAGAGCCGGCCGCACCGATCCGAGGGTCGTTCTTCCCGACCGACCGGTTCCGTTCTGCCGTGCAGGACGCCAAAATAGGCGCAGACAAAGATATTCCGCATATCACCGCTGCAGTGATCGCCAAGTACATCACGGACCTACGCCTACTCGGACTGCTCTAGAGCGACCGCGACAGAACACGCTCAGATCTAAGACAACGCGAAGTACACATAATGAGTACCCGGCGGGCATCTCAGTTGGCTAGCTAGCTGACGCACTTGCCGGTGGGCACCGGCTCGACGCTACCTACCTTGGCCATCTGCCCCGCTACCTCGTCTGCGGTGAGCACAAAACCGGTGTCGACATCGTCGACTGCGGCGCCGAACACCACGCCAAGCACCTTGCCTGCGCGGCTGATCATAGGGCCACCCGAATTTCCCTGCTTCACAGTGCCTCTGATCGTGTAAACCTCACGAGTAACGGTCGTGCCGCGATAGATGTCGGGGCCATTCAGCTTGATGACCTCTCGGACGCGCGCCGGGGTGGCGGTGAAGTCACCGCCGCCGGGATAGCCCATTACGATCCCGTCTGTTCCCGAAGGAGCTTCGTCGGCGGCGAACTGCAGGGGGGCGGATGGCAGATCGGGCACATCGAGGATCGAGATGTCGGCGTCG
>DAOUYK010000085.1 GCA_030666145.1 Mycolicibacterium sp.
TGCTCCAGGAAGTTGTCGATGCCCGGACTGCGAACAAAGTTCCTTGTTGCGCGGAACTGGCGCTGGTAGTACTGGTTCGGTGTCTCGTCTGGACCCGGGTCCGGAAACATCTCCAGCTCGCCGGCGTGATGTTCGATCGCCACGAGGAAGAACACCGACATGTATCCGGCAACCCCACCGAGATAGTTCGCCAGCAACGCTGGGAGGAATCTCGAACCCGCCGTCAGCGGTTCGCGCACATAGCGCTCTCGCGCATCACTGGAGGCGATGCGCGCCGGAGAACGCAGCGTGTGTCGGCTGAAGAAGCGTCGGCCCTCGACGTGCCGGGTCACGTTGCCGAGAAAGAACGGTGCGCTCTGCGGTGCCGTCGCGGCGAGCGCCCCGATGAGCGCGGTCTGCACGACGTGATGGCCGAACCAGTCCTGACCAGCCATGGCGCGCGAGATGCTGTAGCCGAGGTCGTGATCGCGGCCGGCGATGTTGGTGTAGGGGTGGTGCCCCTCGTGGTGCATCACCTTCCATTGGCGGATGTCGACGTTGAAGTCCCACTCGTAGCGCTCGGAGTGGTATTCACCGCAGTTCGTCAGGTGGTCGTAGCTGCCGTGGATGATGTTGTGGCCCAGCTCGGAGAACTGGAGCAGCCGGTAGAGCATCTCGAGGACGACGGCACGGCCGACGGCCTTCGGTCTACCGTCGCGCAAGAGCTCGATCCGACGAGCCTTGATCGCCTGGCCGTAAGCGGTCACGTTTCGGATGTGCGCGAGGTCCTCGTCGCCGACCTGCGCCTTCGTCAGTCGGTACAGATCCTGGAGTTCATCGGCGAGGCGCTGCTCCTGGCCGACGGCGAAGGCGGTCGTCATAGAACACCACGCTAGGTAGGAAGTCCGAGCAATGGAATGTTCCTACGGGACACGAATTTGGTATTTTCGGACAGTGAGAACAGGCCCGTGTTGGGCGGTGCCTCGGGGCACCGAAGGCGTCCGCATCATGGTGCAAGCCGGTATCGCCAACGGGATGACGGCCGTGGAGTGCCTCGCGGGCAGCGGTGTGACCGAGGCGGACCTCGACGACGAGAACTCCGAGATCTGGGCTCACCAGGAGTTCGACGTCATCCGCAACTTGATGGCCCGGCTTGGCGATCGACCGGGTGTCGGCGTTGAGGTGGGACCGCACTCCACACTGGGCCGCGCCGGGGTCATCGGCTTTTTGATCTTGGCTTGCCCCACCGTACGGGAGGGCGTGGAGTCGGCCTTGCCGTTCTTGGCGCTGTCCCCGACACACCTGCGGTTTTCGGTGGAGACCGACGAGGAATACACCTATCTGGTCGCCGACGACAGCGAGCTGCCTGCCGATGTCCGGGCATTCATTGTCGAGCGTGATCTTGCCGGGGTAGTCGCCGCAATGCGCGGAGCACCTCTCGAGTTCGCTCCGCTGTGGCTAGAAACGACGCTCGATACCGAGCGGGCCGGCAAGCTCGCGGAGGTTTGGCACCTTCCTCTGAGCGACGTGTATCCCGGTCGACGCAACAACCGGATTGCCGTGGCACGCAGATTTCTGGATCAGCCGTCGCCGCTGGCGGATGCGAACACCGCTCGCATGCTGAGCCGTCAGTGCCGGGAACTACTTGACCACAGACTGTCGCGCGTCGGATTCGCGGGGCAGGTCCGCAGCCGGCGGCGGCCCCAGCCCGGCGAACTGCCGTCGATGCAGACGGTAGCCGAGGAACTGCATATCGATCCGCGGACGCTGCGCCGTCGCCTCGTCAGCGAGGGGACCTCGTTCCGGGCCCTGCTCGATGAGGTGCGGCGCAGGTTGGCAATCGAACTGCTAGCGCAAGACACCCCGGTGGAGCAGATCGCCAAACGCCTGGGATATGCCGAGACGGGTAACTTCACCCACGCCTTCAAACGCTGGGAGGGCATGGCACCCAGTAATTTTCGCGGCGCACACCGTAATCTATAGCCACCTGATTTCCACTCCCTGGGATGCGTTCGGATCGCTGGGTTGGGTGACTCAGGCCGCGGCGCTGCCCTTGTCGGCCGTCGCTTCTCAGCGACTCCCGCGGTAGATGAGGCCGAGCAGTCGGCCGATGAGCCGGGTTCGTCGAGCCTTGTACGGATACATGTGTGGATCGCGACCGGGGTTGATGCGAGAGATGAGCAGGGACTGTTGGCGGCAGTACTTGCGGATTCCGCCTGCACCGTGGCGGTAGCCAATCCCGGAGCCGGGCTTGGCACCGCCCATTGGCAACTCGAGTGCGGTGTAGTTCACCAGCGCGTCATTGACGGTGACCGCTCCGGCATTCACCCGACGCGCCACCGCCTCCGCGCGTGCCGAATCCCCGGCGAACACCGCCGCGCACAACCCATACTCGGAGTCGTTGGCCAGCCGGATCGCCTCCTCGGCATCGGCGACCTTCATGATCGGCAGCGTAGGACCGAAGGTCTCTTCCCGCATGCAGGCCATGTCGTGGTCGACGTCCACGAGCACCGTCGGCTGGTACCAGTATCCCTTGCTGCGCCCGCGTTGCCCACCCGTGAGCACCTTAGCGCCGCGTTCACGCGCCTCCTCGACGTGGCGCTCGACCATTTCGACCTGCGCCGGAAACGTCAAGGATCCGACGTCGATGCTGCCGGGACCGGTGGGCACACCTTGGCGGATCGCGCGCACCTTTTCGGTGACACGCGCAACGAACTCGTCGTAGACCGGAGCCTCCACATAGCAGCGTTCGATCGAGATGCAGGTTTGGCCGCAGTTGAACATCGAGTAATAGGCCGCGTGATTGGCTGCGCGTTCGAGGTTGGCGTCGGAGAGCACAATCATCGGGTCCTTGCCACCAAGCTCAAGTGATGCCGGGATCAATCGCTCAGCGGCTCGCACCGCGACCTTGCGTCCGGTGGCTGTGGAACCGGTGAACATAATCATGTCGACCTCGTCGATGAGCGCCGCGCCGGTCGCACCGCGCCCGGTGGCCACGGCAAACACATCTTTGGGCAGGCCGCACTCGGCCAATCCTTGGGCCAGGAGAAGCGACGTCAGCGGCGTGATCTCTGAGGGTTTGAGGATCACGCTGTTGCCGGCCGCGAGTGCGGGAATGCAGTCGCCGAACGAGTTGGTCAGTGGATAGTTCCATGGGCCTATGACGCCAATGAGCCCCAACGGACGGTACCGCAGTACGAGCTTCTTACCCTTGACGAAGATCGACGAAGACCGGACCCGCTGGTCTGCGAGGTAGTGCGGTGCCTTGTCCGCCCAGAACCCAAACGCCGCTGCGCCGTATATGTGTTCGGCGATCTGCGCGTCCTCGTAGGGTTTTCCGGTCTCGGCGCAAATCGTTTCGATCACCTGATCGGCGTTGTCGATCAGCCAACGCTGCATGCGCTTCAGGACGCGCCGGCGGCCGTCGAAGCCCAGCGCCTCCCAGCCCGGCTGTGCGGCCCGACCCCGGCGGGCCAGCTCAGCTATCTCGCCGGCGGTCATGTCGGGCACGTTCCCGATGACCTTGCCGGTGGCCGGATTCTCAACTGCAATCCCGGCCTGCCCGTCGCCACGACTGGTCGGCGATTCGGTTGCGGCGATCTCCATCTCGATCTCCTTCGCTGTGTGAAAGTGAGTCTTCCCCGCTGCTGAACGAACTGCAAGGGAACGCTTTTCGAGACTGCCTGTGCCCAGAGGTCGTGGGTACCTGGCGGAGCGGACCACTCAGAACCAGGTGGCGCCAGTCATTTCGGGGTCGGCGTAGGCCGCTGAGCGGCCTGCTCGAGTTCCTCGAACGCGCCACGGGTGTACTGCGCCAGACGCTGCAGACGCGGCAGCGTGTCACGGCAGCCGACGAACCCGAGTGCGACTTTGTCGGTGTAGCCGACGAGCGTCACGTTGAGACCGTAGCCGTCAAAAAGAAACGACACGGGGACGATCATGTCCAGCTTGGCGCCGGCAAGGTACAGCGGTTGCTTGGAGAGCACGACGTTCGAGACGGTGAAGTTATACAGAGGTGGGATCGCCCCGAGCGCTCCGGTCTTCTGCCCGAACGCAATCGGGAGCAGGCCGATCATGGAGTAGTGCTGCAAGGCGTTCTGCGACATCGCCAGTAGCTCGGCCTTGCCGCGGCTGGTCGATGCCGAGATCTCCCGCAAGCGCTCAAGCGGATCTTCGGTCGCCGTGCCCAGCGGCGCGACAAACCCCGACGCGGCGTTGATGGTGTCGGGGTCGCGATCGATGCCGACCGGTACCGACGCGGTGAGGCTGCTGCCGGGCAGGCTGTCCTGCTCCTTTAGGTAACGCCGACAAGCGCCGCCGACCGACGCGAGGATCACGTCGTTGACAGTCGTACCGGTAGCGCTGGCCACCGTTTTGAGCCGCGGCAGGTTCAGCACCTCCACCGCGACCCGCCGATGCCGGGTGACCCTGGTGTTGAACGGCGTACCCGGTGTCTTCAAGGCGGCCCTCACCGAGCTGTTGGCGCCGCGCATCATGCTGCCCAGTTTCCCGACCAGCTCGCCCGTCGCGGAAACGCCCTCCACGGCCCGGTGCGCCGTGGTGGCCGCGAATATGCTTGCCAGGTTGTCGTCATCGACGAGCGCCTCAGGCTTGCCCGAGCCGGGCGGCGCCTCGGGATCGGTGGTCAACCATCTCTTGATGTAGTTCATCGCGCCCATGCCGTCTACCGCACAGTGGTGCGCCTTGAAGTAGAAGGCGAACTGGTTGCCCGCCAGACCCTCGATGAGGTGGGCCTCCCACAGCGGCTTGGTCATATCCAGCGGGGTCGAGTGCAGCCGCTCGACGAGTGCACCGAGATCGCGCGCGGTATCGGGATGCGGTAGGGCCGAGAGGCGGACGTGGTAGCTCGGGTCGGGTTGCGCCTGCTTCCAGTACGCCATCGACGGGCCGCCTGCGATCACGCTGTCGAACGGAAACGGCAGGTATTCCAGCTCGGAGAATGCCTCGTACAGATCCCGGGTGAAGCTTCGGGGTGCTCCCTCGGGCAGGTCGAAGACCGCAAGTGCGCCGATATGCATCGGTGTGCGCGGCGTCTCCATGCGGGCAAACATCTGGTCCAGAGGGCTGAGCAGCTTCACGAGGCCACCCTAGCTTCGCGGCCTGGTCGCGGGTTCGAATCCCGGCAACCACCCGGCCCGCGCTCACTTCCGGACCGGAGGCAACGCCCGTGAGTAGGTCAACTCAGTAGCGATCGAGCTCGATCAACCGCTCGTCGCTGATCCCGAAGTGATGCGCGATCTCGTGGAGTACGATGTGTCTGACCTTGCGGCGTAGACGGTCGGGGTCCCCGCCAGTGAGTCGTGTGATCGGCCCGAAGGCGCAACGTTTTACGAGGAAACCACGTATTGAAATCCGTCGTGGACTATGACCCACGGTGCTATCCAAACCTCCAACATCTACGACCTCGAGGCAACAGCCGCGGGTATAGGGTCGGGACGGCTGCTAACCGAGGACTCCCATCTAAGGATGGTCTCTACCGATCTGCGCGGAAAAACCCGTGCACAGCCTGGCTGCCCCACATGCTTTGCCCAGACCGATTACTACACATACGGATTGAGAATCGTCATCTCCGGTGACTGGCTGCTGCAAAACCCAATATTCGCCGGCTACGCGGCCCTGGCTGCCTATCTTCCGGCAGAGAAGGTCGCGATTGCTGTGGCAGCTACCTTCGAGCCGGCGGCATTCGATGCAGATGGCAACTACCACAACGAAGCCGATACGCTGTTCCGGAAGATCGCAACCGAACTCGAGCCCGACCACGCACCTCCGCCGAGGCCCGCCAAGTAACTCCAAAGACGAAGGAGGCGAGAGGGAGTCCGGCCAAGCTGTGGCAGAGTTAAATCATGTCCAGATCGCGTTCGTCGCTCAGCTTCGCCCGCGCCGGCGCGCGGATGCTGCGCTCGCGCCGGCTCATGCGCGCTCCCATCTGGCTCTACAAGGCCCGCGCTGGGTCGGTTTTGGGCCCACGGCTGTTGATGCTCGAACACGTCGGCCACAAATCCGGCGCTCGGCGGTATGTCGTATTGGAAGTCATCGACCACCCCGCGCCCGACACCTATGTCCTCGCATCCGGCTTCGGCGTGAAGTCCCAGTGGTTCCGCAACATCGTGACCAACCCGAGAGTGCGCGTCTATGCCGGGAGCTGTGCCCCGGCGCCCGCGACCGCGCGCATCCTGGAACAGCAGGAAGTCGAACGTTCGCTGACTGTCTACCGCGGCAGGCATCCCCGCGCGTGGGAACGACTCAAGCCTGTGCTTGAGGAGACGCTGGGCAGCCCCATCAGCGATAGCGGCACCACGCTGCCGATGGTCGAGCTGCGACTCGACGGTGAGGCCGGTTGGGCCCGAGGCTGACGAAAGGATGCGGCAGTCCCCGTCGGTCGGGGCGAGTCGCGGTGAAGCGACCGATCCGGTTTACTCGCCGTCGAGGCACTGATATACCCGGGCAAGTGCCTCGTCGAATATCGCCACCTTTTCTTCGGTGCGTTCGTTGGCGGGTTCGGCCGCGCCGCGTGATCTCTCGGCCTCCACGCGCGCCGCACCTTGGCGCCGCAACAGGGTGAAATGTTTGTCGCGGGCTCGCCTGAGCCGGTTCTGCAACTCCTTGAGCGACTCCTCGTCCATACGGGCCAGGGCGTGGGGCTCGGACTCGGCGATCAACGAATTCTCTTGCTTAGTCAAATTCACATGATGGTTGCTCACCGTTGATTCATAGCCTGCGCCGGCCGCGCGTGGAGGCGAATCGCCGCTACGGCACACGCTAGCTTGCTGCGTTCATCTCAGTGTTGTCTGTGCCCTTCTCGATGACGGGTTCAGATACCGCAGAGATATGGGTCGTGTCGATAACCTGCGGGCGCCAGCGGCGCAGGCGGCTGGCATTGCCGACAACAGAGAGGCTCGAGGCCGACATCGCGGCGGCAGCGATCATCGGACTGAGTTGGACTCCGATGACTGGGTAGAGTACGCCGGCGGCGATGGGGATGCCGATGCCGTTGTAGACGAATGCCAGGAACAGGTTCTGGCGGATGTTGCGCATGGTGGCCCGGCTCAGGGTGATGGCGGTGACCACTCCGTCGAGGGCACCGGAGATCAGGGTGATGTCGGAGGATTCGATGGCGACGTCGGTGCCGGTTCCGATGGCGAAGCCAACGTCGGCCTGGGCTAGCGCGGGGGCGTCGTTGATGCCGTCGCCGACCATGGCCACGATGCCGCCCTCGCTTTGGAGGCGACGCACCTCAAGCGCCTTGTGCTCGGGCAGGACCTCGGCGAGGATCCTTTCGACGGCGACCTCGCGGCCGACGGCGGCGGCCGTGCGGGCGTTGTCACCGGTGATCATGGCCACGCGGATGCCGAGGGCACGCAATGCGGCGATAGCTGCGGCGGAGTCCTCCTTGACGGTGTCGGCAACCGCGACGACGCCTGCGGGGGCGCCGTTCACAGCGACCAGCATCGGGGTGCGACCCGCCTCGGCGAGCCGATCCATCTCAGCGGCCAGTGCCGTGGTGGCGATGTTGGCGGCACCGAGAAGGCGTTCGTTGCCGATGAGGATCTCGCGGCCGTCCACCACGGCCTTGATGCCCATGCCGGTGACGGACTCGAACTCCGAGGCGTCGGCAAGTTCAAGGTTTCGGGCTCGGGCACCGGTGACTATGGCCTGGGCCAAGGGGTGTTCGGAGGACTGTTCGGCCGAGGCGACCAGAGCCAACAACTCGTCTTCGCCGATGCTGCCGTTGGTGAGGACATCGGTCAGCACGGGTTCGCCCCGGGTGATGGTGCCGGTCTTGTCCAACACGATCGTATCGATCTTGTGGGCGGTCTCTAGCGCCTCGGCGGAGCGAATCAATACGCCATGCTTGGCGCCTTTACCTGTGGAGACCATTATCGACAACGGTGTTGCCAACCCCAGAGCGCACGGACAGGCGATGATCAGCACCGCGACCGAAGCCACCAGTGACAATGTCAGGGCCGGCTGGGGGCCGATGGTGAACCACACGGTGAACGTGACGATCGCGATAGCCATCACCGCCGGCACAAAGTAGGACGACACCAGGTCGGCCAGGCGCTGGATGGGGGCCTTGGAGCCCTGAGCCTGTTCCACCAACGTGATGATCTGAGCCAGCATGGTGTCAGCGCCGACGTTGGTGGCTTCAAAACGGAAAGCACCGGTCTGGTTGATGGTGGCCCCGATAACGGTGTCGCCGGCCTCCTTGGTCACCGGGATGGACTCACCGGTGACCATGGACTCATCAAGTGAGGAGCGTCCGTCGACGATCACCCCATCGACGGGGACCTTCTCGCCGGGCCGGACGAGGACGACGTCGCCGGGCAGGACATCATCGACGGGGACCTCTACCTCAGCGCCGTCTCGGATGAGGGTGGCGGTCTTGGCTTGCAGGCCGATGAGCTTGCGAATCGCTTCTCCGGTAACGGCTTTGGCGCGCACTTCCAACAGTCGCCCGAGAAGGATTAACGTAATGATGACCCCGACGGCTTCGTAGTAGACGTCGCGAACCGATTCGGGTACCACCGCGGGGGCCAACGTCACGACCAAGCTGTAGCCGAAGGCGGCGCTGGTGCCGATCGTGATCAGGCTGTTCATGTCGGCAGTGCGATGCCGCAGAGCCAGCCAGCCGCTCCGGTGGACCGGCCATCCGGAGTAGAACATCACCGGAGCGATCAAGGCCAGCTGGAACCACCGGTTCAACAGAACCTCCGGCACCCAGCTGGCGCCGAACATATCCACCGCCATGACCGCCAACACCAGTGGTGTGGAAAGGGCCGCGCCCAGCCCCACTCGTCGTGACAGGTCTCTGATCTCGGCTTGGCGTTCGGCGGATTCGGTGGCCTCCGCATCGGCCGATCCGGTTGTGGCCCGGCGCATTAGCCGGTAGCCGGCGTTGCTCGCCGCTTCCTCAAGCTGGGAGGAAGTGATCTGAGTCGGATCGAAATCGACTGTAGCCCTATCAGTTCCAGCGCTCACGTCCACTCTATCCACCCCGGGAAGCGCCCCGAGGACGGACTCGATGTTCACCACACACGATGCACATGACATGCCCGCGACCCGAAACTCGACTCGTTCGGTGATTACCGCTGCTTCGGCCGAAGGGCCGACCCCGACTGCGGGCGCGACTTGGCTGCCGCTGTCGCGGGGCACCGACGTCGAGCCGCCGGAGGGTTCGACGATCAGGGTGCCGTGGATCATGTTCATCCCGCAGGCGAAATCGAACTCGCCGACCTTGTCCGGCGTGAACTCCAAGGTTGCGGTACCGAACGCCGGCAGTGTCTTTGAGGCGCTGAAATCGGCGAACACGACCCGCGAAGTGCAGTCGCCGGACTCCTGGCGGTCGAAGCGCAACCGTAGCGGCACGCCCTCGGTGACTCTGATGACGTTGGGGGAGTAGCCGCCCTTGACCGTGATGTCCACTTCCTGCGCCCCGCTGACCAACTGGGCTCGGCGAGCGGTTTTAGGGCCGAAGAAGAACCACCCTAAGAACCCCAAGATGGCCGCGGCGGCGGCGATCACGATGACTTCATAAATTCCCATAGCAACGCCTTTGCTCGATGTCTAGAAAGAGCTATATTATACGGGTGGGGGGTATCTTACCTAAAGGGTACGGATTCTTTGGTATCGCCGGAAGCTGGAAGCGGCATCATCGATGGTCCTTGGGCGGCACCTAGGCGCCAGACGGTTTCACTCAGCGCGGAAGTCGTGTCCGGCTTCGGTGAGTAGCAACTCGGCGAACTTGGCGCTGGCGGGTCCCATCCGTTCATTCTGGGCCCAGGCAAGAAAGATTGTGTAGTCCACGGGGGCAGTACAGGCACGGCGTTCAGGTCGGGGAAACGGCCGGTTATGTAGGCGCAGGCTAAAATCCTGTCATCCCGACGCAGGTTATGTGGAGCGTGTCCATCCTGATGTTGAGGGTGATGGCTCTTACTCGTTGGGTGATCCGCAGGCTGCCAAAGTGTTACGCCGACTGAGGCTGGATGCTGAGGCAGCTCGCCGGGCTCACTCACCAGGTGCTGACGTCGACGCCGATGACTGATCAGCTGTGTCAAATGACACAGGTGTCCGCGCTGTCTGGTGGTCTGACGGTGTCGGGCCATCCCCTCGTGCCTCAGACCATTGGCCATTGGGTGCGACTGCGAACGAGGCAAGGCCTTGGAGGAGGGCGCGGAGCGAGTCGCGGACAACCTGGTGGGCATCATCATCGCCAATGGCGCGCTGCCCCGAGGGAGCCTGCGGAAGAAGATAACGAGCCGGGGCCGGAAGCCCTACTTCGACGACGCGCTCGCCCTGGCGTGATACCGAGTCGCTCATCCTGCATCCCCCTAATCGATAGACGGGAACAGGCTGTCCTCCAGCGGTCTGGGGAGCCCGGGCAGCCTGTTCCCACTTAAGAGCATAGCCTAACCTAAGCCCTGGGGGTCAACCCCATGCAGGGGTCGCGCCGGCCCTGCTCGCTGCACAGTGGCCTTTTTATTCACGGTCATTTCCACATATGTCCAGAAGGTGTCCCCTGGTTTTTTCCACACGCTCCGCTGCTGTTTTTTCCAGACATAGGCCTGCTCGTCCCTGCGCTAGGGTCATTCTGGACTGGCCACTCAGCCTGCCGATGAGGGGGCATCGAGAATGAATGTCATCGCTGTACGAAGCGCGATTGCTGTCGGCGTCGTCGCAGCTCTTGTCGGTTGTTCCGACGGGTCAACAGTTTCCGACGGGTCAACAGTCAAGCCGGCTCCGCAGTCCAGCAGCTCGCCAGCCTCATCAGCAGTGCAGGGCATACGGTCCGGCGTACTGCCAGCGCTCTCCTTACCGCCAGGCTCCTCCATGCGTGACGCAAAGACGCACGAGGGAGTGCGGTTGGAACTTTGGCGTGTCCCAATGGGCTTCGACGCCGCAGCCGAGTATCTGCGTGAGGCCCTCCCGATCGACCGCGAGTTCGACAACCTCGATTACCAAGGCGAGGACTCTGGAAGCACCAAAGATGGTTACGAGTACGCGGATTGGGATTGGAATAACTCCTTCGGCGACAACGATCGGCTCATCACCGTCAAGCTTTACGAGAAGCCGGACGGACAGATTCGCGTGGGCATCGGTGTGACGCCGCAGACTTGAAAGACCCAGGGCCTGCCGTCCCGTCGTTTGCAAAGAGCAGGCGACGACCGGCGTGCAGAGAACGGTGACCGGATCACGTTGCGCGCGAACGCCGGTCACCCACGGCGTCCACGAGGTTGAGCTGGCCACCGGTTTTGCTTTCGCCGGTAGCCGCTCCCTCGTGGGCGTTGATCCGCAGTGTTCTTAGCGCTCGGCGGCCTCGGCGGGCGCGCGCTCGAGAGACTCAATCGCGCGCTCAAACTGATCACGCTCCATGCGCTCGGTGTCCTCAGCCTGGCGTTCGGCCTCAGCCTCAGCCTGGCGTTCGGCCTCAGCCTCAGCCTCGCGTTCGGCGGTGGCCTCAGCCTCGCGTTCGGCGGTGTCCTCAGCCTCGCGTTGGGCCTCAGCCTCAGCCTCGCGTTGGGCCTCAGCCTGGGACTGGGACACCTGGGACCCGCAAAACGACGGCGAGACAGCCGACGTTGCCGACGCCCGCCATCAGCGCGCGATCGCCTTATCCCAGAGCGGACCTGTACTGGCT
>DAOUYK010000252.1 GCA_030666145.1 Mycolicibacterium sp.
TGGGTCTACCGGGACCGGCACGCCAACGGCCGGCGGTGGTGGTGGTGGCGCGTTGGGATCCGCTGGCGGTGGCGGTGGCGCGTTGGGATCCGCTGGCGGTGGCGGTGGCGCGTTGGGATCCGCTGGCGGTGGTGGTGGCGCGTTGGGATCCGCTGGCGGTGGCGTCCACGGCCGGACCGAGTTGGCCAGAATCGTCGCCTCTTGTTGCGGAATCGGGCTGGCCGCTGTGCCGAGCCATACGACGAACCACCGTTCAGGCGACCGTTGGCCGCGGGGTGTCCCTGAAGGGGTGGGCTCACCTACGACGCCAGCCCAGATCTGGCCATTGGGTTTGGCGGTGTCGGTGAACTCCACCTCGTAGTACGACGCAACCCCGGGACGCCCCGCAGCGTCCAGTTGGATGGTCTGTTGGTTAACCCGAGTTCCAGGGAACGGCATGAAGAACTCGCCCATATCAGAGGCCAGCCGTTGGGCGGCCTTGGTGTTGTCAGTTTCGGCGCCCGCGAACAGTTTGAGGTCGAGCCTGCCGAGCAGCACGCTGGTGTCGTTGGGGGGCTGCGCGTCCGGCGGTGCGTCTTCTGGCGGCAGTTTGGTGAGAAGCGCCTGTCCATAGGACAGCTGCGTGGCGTCGGCCACCTTCCAGCCCGCGGGTATGACATAGCTGAAGCCGCCGGCGGCATTGTCGACGCGGCCTGGCTCAGGCCCCGGTGGTGGTGCGTTGGGGTCTGCCGGTGGCGGTGGTGGTGCGTTGGGGTCTGCCGGTGGCGGTGGTGGTGCGTTGGGGTCTGCCGGTGGCGGCGCACCCTCGACGACGGCTGGTGGCGGTGGTGGGGGTGTTGTGGGCTGGGCTTGTGCCACGACCGGCAGGCTCAACGCTGCCATCAACGCTACTGTGGTGGCGCCCGTCGAAGCCGCGAGTCCCAGTGACTTGGGGAGACTCCTACTGCGGTGGGCATTTGCGTGCAGCTGAACCATGGGGAAGAAACTACCGTGTTACGGCTGTGGCGCAAGTGCGAGATGCTCACTGAGTGTCAAGTTGAGATATTGCTGAATAAGCTAAACGCCGAGAAGAACGTGTTTGTCTGCAGTTGCTGGCACCTGAAGACAAACACGCGGCGCGCGGGGGCGGTGTCCCAGGCTGTGGAGGTCGAGCTCCGTGCAGCGTCAGAACCTTCATCGTGACGGCCCATCTCGCCGCCAGGCGTTGCATACTGGATAACCTCGGCGTCCCTGCGCCCTTCAGTTTCGTCGAGTTGCTACTGTCCAGTAACATTGGCCGCACTCGCTGGGTTCAGCGTCGAACACGACAGGAGGGGCCGACGATGGATGTTCTGGTCACTGGATGCGACACCGAGCTGGGTCGCACAGTTGCGGCGGGCTTCTGCGATGACGGCCACCAGGTATTTCTCGCCGGCGGTCGACGCGAAGACCTTGTGGTTGCTGCGAAAGACCTTCAGGTCAGCGATTCTCAGGTGCTCGTGTTCGACAACACCGACCCAGCCTCGATCGGGGCGATACACGGTCAAATTCCCGCCCACCTGGACGTAATCGTCAACGTACCGGTCCCAAAGTGCAATGAGCGCGATCCGCGGACCTACACGCTGGCCGACCACGCCGCCGAATGGCGTGGCGTCTTCGACACAAACGTGGTCTCGACAGTGCTGACGGTTCAGATCCTCGGTGACCATCTCCGCTCGGGCGGTTGCGTGGTCACCGTGATCCCCGATCCTGTGCGGGAAGGTAGTGCCCAGGCCGCCGTCAAGGCCGCGATCTCTGAGTGGGCCGCCGGGCAGGCCAACTATTTCGGGACCAGGGGAATCACCGTCAATGCTGTGGCAGCCGGACGCGGGGTAGAACCCGGCTACGACGGGTTGGGCACCACTGCGCCTTCGGTTAGCGCTGAGATCGCCCGGCTGTCGCTGTTCCTGGCCACCCCCGCTGCCCGCCACATCACCGGCCAGACGTTGCACGTCAGTCACGGTGCGTTGGCGAACTTCGGCTAACGGGCGTCGCATCCAGCGGGTCAGATAGCTGCGCTGGAAGGCGTTCAAGCCGCTTTTGACAGCCGATTGGGAGCCAAGTGTGCGTATCGGCCTGCCCAGCCGTACGTGCGGCGGCTAACGTATTCGGTGTACTGAACTGATAACCAATCAGCGGATCCGTCAAGGAGCAGCGATGAGCCAACCCGGAACTGCAGCAGCTGATCGACACAAAGTGGTGATCATCGGGTCGGGATTTGGTGGGCTGACCGCCGCCAAAGGCCTCAAGAGGGCCGACGTCGATATCAAGCTGATCGCCCGCACCACCAACCACTTGTTCCAGCCCCTGCTGTATCAAGTGGCGACCGGCATCATTTCTGAGGGTGAGATCGCTCCGGCGACCAGGGTGATCCTGCGGAACCAGAAGAACGCGCAGGTGCTGCTCGGCGACGTGACCGGTGTCGACTTGAAGGCCAACACCGTTCGCTCCGAACTGCTCGGCCACACTTACGTGACGCCTTACGACAGCTTGGTCATTGCCGCCGGCGCGGGTCAGTCCTACTTTGGCAACGACCATTTCGCTGAGTTTGCGCCGGGTATGAAGTCGATCGATGACGCACTGGAATTGCGTGGCCGCATCCTGGGAGCGTTCGAGCAGGCCGAACGCTCAAGCGACCCGGTACGACGAGAAAAATTACTCACGTTCGTGGTGGTGGGCGCAGGCCCGACGGGTGTGGAGATGGCCGGGCAGATTTCCGAATTGGCTGACAACACACTCAAAGGCGCTTTCCGCCATATCGATTCGACCAAAGCGCGGGTGATCCTGCTCGACGCGGCCCCGGCGGTACTTCCCCCGATGGGTGAGAAGCTCGGCAAGAAGGCTCAGGACCGGCTGGAGAAGATGGGCGTCGACATTCAGCTCAACGCCATGGTCACCGACGTCGACCGCAACGGAATCACCGTCAAGGACCCCGACGGCACCATGCGTCGCATCGAATCTGCGTGCAAGGTCTGGTCAGCTGGTGTATCTGCCAGCCCGCTCGGCCGCGACCTGGCCGCCCAGTCGGGAGTTGAACTCGACCGCGCGGGGCGGGTCAAGGTGCTGCCGGATCTGTCGATTCCAGGCCATCCCGACGTTTTCGTCGTCGGTGATATGGCGGCGGTCGACGGGGTGCCAGGGATGGCACAAGGTGCGATTCAGGGAGCCCACTACGCAGCAAAGGCGATTACTGGCGGGCTCAAGGGCGCCGATCCGGCCCAGCGTGAACCATTCAGTTATTTCGACAAGGGCTCCATGGCGACGGTGTCGAGGTTCAGCGCGGTGGCCAAAATCGGGCCGCTGGAGTTGGGCGGCTTCATCGCCTGGCTGGCCTGGCTGTTCTTGCACCTGATCTATCTGGTCGGTTTCAGGACCAAGATCGCGACCCTGCTTTCGTGGACGGTGACGTTCATTGGGCGAAACCGGGGTCAGCTGACTATCACCGAGCAGCAGGCGTACGCGCGAACCCGCATCGAAGAACTCCAGGAGATCGCCGCAGCCGCTCAGGAGACCGAGAAGGCGGCCAGTTAGCGGCCGGGGGCGTTGAACCTCCGCCGTTCGCAGTCGGGCCGGCCTTACAGCCGGCGCCCCTGCCAAGTCGTCAGGCAGCCTCCCCCGGCCAGCGCCAGCGTCACCCCGGCGGTCTCGACATCGCTGCGCGGGTAGTGGAACTCGCTAACGCTTGCCAGTGGAGCGGCGATCTCGTCATCGGCGAGTGAGCCATTGCCCAGCTCGACACGGTGCCGCAGCAAAGGCCTACCGTCTATGTCGGCTTGGAGTGAACCCGACCAGAAGCCTTGGCGTTCACCGGTTCTGCCGATCTGAACCCGTTCGACAAACCTGAGTTTGCCTTCATCGGTCAGGTTCATCACCGTCGTCGTGAAATGCTGCGAGGTAGCGGCCACGATGGTCGGCTCCGGATCGAGATCGAGCTCACCTGCAACGTCGACTGTCCACATCGCGTGCGATTCGGCGGTGGCCCTGCCCGGCAGCGTCACCGTCGCCGCCACGGTGCGCAGCTTCAGGGTCGCGCCGGGTTCCACTACCAGGCGGATGTGGATCGAGTCGCCGCCCAGCGGTGTCGCGGCCGACGAGACCAGGTGAACGGTGTCGGGCTCGGTGCGACGGGCGGCAAGTCCCCCCGTGGACTCGATATGCGGTGGGCGGTCCAGCCTGGCGACGATCACAACGTCGGATCGCACCTACACCGCCTGCGCGAGGTTGAGTTGTTCGCGCACCCATGCCAGCACGGGGTTGGCGGCCGGGTCGGCGGTCAGCGAGATCAGCACCGTAGGGCGCTCGCCACGGACCATGGCCGAGTCACGGCGCATGACTTCCAGGTCCGCACCGACAAGCGGTGCAAGGTCGGTTTTGTTGACGACCAGCAGATCCGAGTAGGTCACGCCGGGTCCTCCCTTGCGGGGCACCTTGTCGCCGCCGGCCACGTCGATCACGAAGATCTGTGCGTCGACCAGCCCGGAGGAAAACGTGGCGGTGAGGTTGTCGCCGCCGGACTCCACCAGGATCAACTCAAGGTCGCGCCCGGTCCCCATGTGGGCGGCCACCAGGTCGTCGATGGCGTCCAGGTTGGCGGTGATGTCGTCGCGGATTGCGGTGTGCGGGCATCCGCCGGTTTGCACAGCGGCGATC
>DAOUYK010000272.1 GCA_030666145.1 Mycolicibacterium sp.
TGGTTACCGATGCCACCGCGCCAGCACCAACGCAGGAAGACCTCGTTGCACACTCAAGGAACTCAACGATCAGGCCACAGCGGTAACCCTCCGCAGCCACGGCCGAGCCATCACGTGACAACCCCGCCGATGAGGTAGCCAACAAGATAGGTGACGCCAACTGCAACCCCGCCGAAAGTCAACTGCTGCAACGACCCAAGAACCAGCGGCCGGCGAGTAATCCTCGCAGCGGCCGCGCCCACCAGGATTAGGCCGACACCACCGAACGCAAGACCCAGCCACAGTGACCCATAGCCCAGCAGGTACGGGATCAACGGGATCACCGCGCCAATCGAAAACAGGAGGAACGACGATCCCGCCGCCACCCACGGTGACGGCTTCTCCCGGGGGTCCACCCCGAGTTCCTGCGCCAGGTGAAAGTTCACGGCCTGACCCTCGTCGCGATGGATCTCCTCGGTTGCCGCGGCAGCGGTCTGCGGGGATATCCCCATGTCAGTGAGTATTGCAACCAACTCGGCCCGCTCGGCCTCCGGATCCTTGTGGAATGACCTTCGTTCGACCACAACCTCGGAGTCGATCTGCTCGTTGGCGGTCATCACCGAGGTGTACTCCCCCAACGTCATCGAGAACGCGCCCGCCAACAGACCGGCAATTCCGCTGACCACAACAGTGCCGGCGGAAGCACTTGCGGCAACGCCGGCGATCAGAGCGGTGTTACTCACCAGGCCGTCCATCGCGCCGAACGTCGCGGCCCGCAGCCAGCCGCCGGTGACGTCGGCGTGCCGATGACCCACGACGTGCGGGGTGCCCCTCGGCGACAATGGTGCGTCTGGAAGTTCTGTCATGGTCTCGATTGAACCCCGCTGCGTTCCCGTCTGAAAAATCAGGATCGCCTGGGTTTGCCACATCACAGTTTGCGTCCGCTTCGAGCGGGCTACCGTCGTGTCATGACCACCACTGCCGAGCATCTACGCAACGTCCTCGACGGCCGCTGGCGCGACGCGAAGAACGACGTTCGCCAGAAGCTATCCAGCCCGATTTTCAAACCGCACTACACCCCAAACACCGACATCGCCCGCAGCAAGGTAGATGAGCAGCTGCGGATCATGGCCGCCCACGGCGCCGCCGAGGACGGATTCAAGAAGGAGCATGGCGGCAACGGCGACGTCGGCGCCACGGTGACCCGCATCGAAATGCTGGCAATGAGTGACCTGTCACTGATGGTCAAGGCCGGCGTGCAATGGGGCCTGTTCGGCGGCGCGATCGAAAGCCTCGGCACCGAGCGGCACCATGAGGCCTATGTTCGGCGCATCATCGACCTCGACCTGCTGGGGTGCTTCGCGATGACCGAGACCGGACATGGCAGCAACGTTCAAGCACTGGAGACTACCGCCACCTACGACCCCGCCACCGAAGAGTTCGTGATCAACTCCCCCACGGTGACATCCCGCAAGGATTACCTCGGCGGTGCAGCCCGAACTGCCCGCGTGGCAGCTGTTTTTACGCAGCTCATCACCCCTGACGGGGAGAATCACGGCGTGCACTGCCTGGTGGTGCCAATCCGCGATGACCAGGGCAACGACCTACCGGGGGTCAGCACATCAGACTGCCACTACAAGGGCGGACTGCCGGGCGTGGACAACGGACGCATCCAGTTCGACCACGTACGCGTGCCGCGGGAGAACCTGCTCAACAAATTTGCCGACGTCGCACCGGACGGAACCTACAGCTCACCGATCGAGAACGTCGACCGCCGCTTCTTCACAATGCTGGGCACCTTGGTCCGCGGACGTGTCACCGTCGGCGGCAGCGCCGGCGCCGCGGCGCGGGTAGGGCTGGACATCGCGACGCGATATGCGTTGCAACGCAGGCAGTTCGAAGCGCCCGGCGCCGAGCAGGAGGTGCTCATCATGGACTACCTGGTGCATCAGCGCCGACTGTTCCCACTAATCGCGAAGTCCTATGCACTGCAGTTCGCCCAGAACGAGCTGGTGGGCACCTGCCACGAACTACAAACCGCCGACGACCCGGACGCCGAGGAACAGCGAGAACTGGAATCGCGCGCGGCCGGCCTCAAAGCCGCCAACACCTGGCATGCGACCCGGGCCCTTCAGGAAGCGCGGGAAGCCTGCGGAGGCGCAGGCTATATGGCCGAGAACCGATTGATCGCGCTCAAGGCCGACACCGACGTCTTCACCACCTTCGAGGGTGACAACCACGTGCTCACCCAGTTGGTCGCCAAGTCGCTGCTGACCGCCTACGCCGACGACATCAAGGGCATGAGCCCGGTCGAATGGGTGCGGTTCGCTGCCAACTACGCCGGCAAGCGGGTGATGAAACGCACCGCAGCGCAAACCCTCATGCAAACCATCCGAGACACCCGCCAAGACAACGAGGAGGAGGGCAGCCTCTTCAACCGCGGCACCCAGGTGAAGATGTTCGAGGACCGCGAGGAATACATGTTGGCCTCGGTCGCCCGGCGGATACAGGGCAAGTCCAAGGAGATGAGCGCGTTCGAGGCGTTCAATTCAGTACAGGATCATGTGCTGCGCGCCGCCAACGCACACATCGACTGCATCATTTTGGAGGCGTTCGTCACCGGCATCGAGAACTGCGAAGACGAGAAGGCGCGCGAAATCCTCAGCATGGTGTGCGACCTGTATGCGCTGTCGGTGATCGAGGACGACAAAGCCTGGTTCATGGAGCACCGATTCCTGTCGACCGAACGCGCCAAGGCGGTCACCCGCGCTATCAACGACCGCTGCAAGCGGCTGCGGCCCCACGCCGAGACGCTCGTCGACGGGTTCGGCATCCCCGAGCAGTTGCGCTACGCCGAAATGCTGCACCCCGAGCGCATTCCGCACGCAGACGAGCACGCTCGGTAACACGCCTCAGAGGAAGCGTGCTTTGCCCTTCGTGAAGTCGTAGAAGGCCCCAACGATCTTCACGTCCCTGGCCTGTTCGGTGTCGTTGAGCAGGGGGCTTTGCTTCCTTATGGTGTCGATAGTTGCCCGCACGTTGCGCACGATGGCATCGTCGAGGTCGGATGCGCCGACGATTCCGGGCTTGATGGCATCGACGACAGCCTAAATGTTGCCGCCGGGCGTCGCGTTCTCGAAGGCCGCCTTGACCGCACCACGCGAAGAACTGATCGAAGATCACCTCCGGCGCGAGGCGGCTGTCGGCACATCCGAGGACTGTGGCGAACGGCATCTGACCGTCGGTGGCTTCGGTCCAGATGGCATCGATTTGCGCGGTGCTGCGGACCTGGGGTTCCCTGGCCTCGAAGCGCTTATGCCTTCCACCAACACCTGAATCGCTTCCTGCGGCGTTGAAGGACTCGGCGGAGGAATCTTGTCCTGCATTCCCGTCTAGTCGGACTTCTCCGACCCGCACGCGGCTAATGTCAGCGCCGCCTCCGGGATCGCGCCGAGGATTTAGCGCCGAGCCTTGTTGACTTCGCCAAGAGGGTTGCCAGTAACGTCCACCGAATTGTCCTCCTCACTGAATCTGGGTCCTGCGGGCGCGGGCGCGCGGCGATAACGGTACAACACAGATGCGCGACAGGATCGTCGGTGAAGACCGTGCTCACAGCCCTACTCACGGAGTTGGTGTCCGGGCGTGTCGCTGCTGTTGCCGATGCGATGTCGAAGTTGGTCGCCGGCCACTGCCTCTCGGGTCTGCGATAGGAACCGAGAATGGCTGCTGTGAAACAGCATTGGAGCACGGCCCCGCTACCGACACGACCGCGGCGGCCGACATCCTTGACTACACTGCGCAGTGGGTCCCCGACATCCGCGTCGATCTACCGCCAATCGCGGGAATTCGTCGCCGGAATCTGCGATGGTCACAGGTATGCGACCGCCCGGCCTGCCTACTATCAAACCTCTGACGCCGATGTTCGGCGGCCTGTATGCAGCAGCGTACGGGCTGGGTGGACAACCTCTGGTTCGCCAAGCGATGGCGCGCTACGGGCCGGTGATCTCTCTGCCGGTGCTGGGCTTCGGCAATGTGGTCGCGGTCGCCGACGCGACCTTGGCCAAGCAGGTGTTCACCGAGAAACCGGACGTCCTGTTGGGCGGTGAGGGGGT
>DAOUYK010000241.1 GCA_030666145.1 Mycolicibacterium sp.
AACGGAGCCGAATCCACTGACCTCAACAAGCAGGTGAGCACTACGTAAGGCCACCCAGCCGGCTGACAAGTAGGCGTGTGCTGCTGCTGGAAGGCCCGGTTTCCGAGTATGGCGGCTACTCGACGGTGACGGACTTCGCCAGGTTCCGCGGCTTGTCGACGTCGTATCCGCGGGCCTGAGCGAGGCCTGCAGCGAATACCTGAAGCGGAATCGTCGAGAGCAGCGGCTGCAACAGTGTCGGCACTGGAGGAATTTCAATCAGATGGTCGGCGTAGGGCCGTACTGTCTCGTCGCCCTCCTCGGCGAGGATGATCGTCACGGCGCCGCGGGCTTGGATCTCCCGGATGTTCGACAACAACTTGGAATGCAGCAATGCCGCATTCTTCGGGGACGGCATCACGACGATAACGGGCAAGTCGTCCTCAATGAGGGCGATGGGGCCGTGCTTGAGCTCACCAGCGGCGAAGCCTTCGGCGTGTATGTAGGCCAATTCCTTGAGCTTGAGCGCACCTTCGAGCGCGACCGGGTAGCCTACATGACGGCCCAGGAACAACACGGTCGGCGACCCAGCGAGCTGTTTGGCCAGTTTGGCGACGGGGCCCAGGTTGTCCAGCACCCGCGCGATCAAGTCCGGCATTGCTTCCAATTCGCGATAGTCGCGTGCAACCTCATCGGCGTACTTGGTGCCTCGTGCCTGTGCAAGGGCCAGTCCCACAAGGTAACTGGCGGCGATCTGCGCCAGGAACGTCTTTGTCGACGCCACACCGATCTCCGGGCCGGCGCGTGTGTAAAGCACCGCGTCGCACTCACGAGGGATCTGACTGCCGTTGGTGTTGCAGATGGCAAGGACCATGGCTTTCTGCTCCTTGGCGTGCCGGACGGCTTCGAGAGTGTCGGCCGTCTTACCCGATTGCGAGATCGCCACCACCAGCGTGTTGCTATCGAGGACCGGGTCTCGGTAGCGGAATTCGCTGGCGAGCTCGACCTCGACCGGCAGACGAGTCCAGTGCTCGATCGCGTACTTGGCCAGCATTCCGGCGTGATATGCGGTACCGCAAGCCACGACGAACACCTTGTCGATGTCACGCAGTTCTTGATCGGACAGGCGCTGCTCGTCGAGAACGATCCGGTTGTTGATGAAGTGGCCCAGCAGGGTGTCGGAAACCGCGGCCGGCTGCTCGGAGATCTCCTTGAGCATGAAGTACTCGTGGCCGCCTTTCTCCGCGGCCGAGGCGTCCCAGTCGACATGAAAATGCCGCACGGATGCGTCGCACGGATTGCCGACGAAGTCGGTGACCCGGTAGCCATTGGCGGTGACCACGACGGCTTGATCTTGGCCGAGCTCGACCGCCTCACGGGTGTGCTCGATAAACGCGGCGACATCGGAGCCTACGAACATCTCACCGTCACCCACGCCCAGCACCAACGGCGTGGAGCGCCGGGCGGCAACGATCGTGCCCGGTTCGTCGGCGTGGGCGAAGACCAACGTGAAGTGGCCCTCAAGCCGGCGCAACACCGACAGAACCGACGCCGGGAAGTCCCCGGCATGCTCGCCGAGGGCGTACTCACGCCCGACCAGATGGATCGCGACCTCGGTGTCTGTGTCGCTAGCGAACTCCTCACCGGCGTCCTCGAGCTCGCTACGCAGTGCTGCGAAGTTCTCGATGATGCCGTTGTGGACCAGAGCGACCTTTCCGGTCCCGTCCCGGTGCGGATGAGCGTTCCGGTCGGTGGGCCTGCCATGGGTGGCCCACCGAGTGTGGCCGATCCCGGTAATACCAACGAGGCTGTCGGCACCGGCCTCAGCGAGGGCTTTCTCGAGATTGGCCAAGCGGCCTGCCTTGCGGCGCACCGTAAGCCCACCCTGACCGTCAACCAGCGCTATGCCGGCTGAGTCATACCCCCGGTACTCCATGCGGCGAAGCGCGTCGACGACAATGCCGCAGGCAGGGCGCTGCCCGACGTAGCCGACGATTCCACACATAACCGTCCAGGGTAGTGCAGGAAACCCGTTCGCCCCTAGTGGGCTACGGTCAACGAGTGGCCCGCACGAAGAAGCTCTACGCCGCGTTGACTCGCCGGGGTCCACACCGCGTATTGCGCGGTGAACTGGCCTTTGCCGGACTGCCGGGTGTCGTCTACACCCCTGCGGCCGGCAGGAATTTGCCCGCCGTGGCGTTCGCTCACGACTGGATCACACCGACGCGGCGCTATCACGGAACGCTGGAACATCTGGCGTCGTGGGGCATCGTCGCCGCCGCCCCCAACACCGAGACCGGGCTGGCTCCGTCCGTTCTCAATCTCGCCTACGAACTGGGCATAACGCTGGACATCGCCGCCGGGGTGCGGCTGGGCACCGGTGACATCAGCGTGCACCCGGCCAAGCTAGGGCTCGCCGGCCACGGCTTCGGGGCCTCAGCGGCGGTGTTCGCCACAGCCGGAATGGCGGTCAAGCCCAAAGCCGTGTTCGCCGCCTACCCGACGATCACCAGACCGTCCGCCGAGCAGCCGGCGGCAACGCTGAAGGTCCCGGGCCTGACCCTGACGGCCCCAGGGGATCCAATGACGCTGTCGTCCAATGCCGTGGAACTGTCGCAAGTCTGGAAGACCGCCACGCTGCGCACTACCCTCAAAGCCCAGTCCGCCGGCCTGGCCGAGGGGCGTCGACTGTCCCAGGCGGTCGGCTTACCCGGACCCGACCGTCGCTCGCAGAAGCCCGTTCGAGCGCTGCTCACGGGCTATCTACTGTTCATGCTCGCCGGCGACAAGGTGTACAAGGACTTCGCTGACCCCGAGGCTGACCTTCCGAAGGCGCCCGCCCTGGATCCGTTCGCCGAGGATCCGGTGGAGTTGCAGGACAAAGTGGCCGCCCTGCTGAAAACCTAGACCCTGCGCATCCAACCAGTTGGTTGGGTGTATACCTGGTAAATGCGGAAGCGGATGCGAACAGGCATCTTTCTCAGTTACGTCGACGGCTTCCTCGGGGCAGTCGATGAAGTGGTCGAACTCGAAAAGATCGGCGTCGACATCGCATTAGTCGCCGAGGCCTACTCCTATGACGCAGTCAGCCAACTGGGTTTCCTCGCAGCCCGGACATCACGGATCGAACTTGGCAGCGGGATCGTCCCGATTTACACCCGCACGCCTGCCTTGTTGGCGATGACGGCCGCGGGGCTGGACTACGTATCCGAGGGCCGGTTCCGACTCGGCCTGGGCACATCAGGCCCACAGGTCGTGGAGGGTTTCCACGGCGTGCCGTTCGACGCACCGCTGGGCCGCACCCGGGAGGTCGTCGAGATCTGCCGTAAGGTGTGGCGGCGCGAGCGCCTCAACTACGACGGGAAGTACTACCAGGTCCCGCTACCTACCGAACGCGGCACCGGACTGGGAAAATCCCTGAAACTCATCAATCATCCGGTGCGGGAACAGATTCCCATCACCATCGCTGCCCTGGGCCCCAAGAACGTAGAGCTAACCTCCGAAATCGCCGAGGGCTGGCAGCCGGTGTTCTTCTACCCGGAGAAGGCCGACGACGTCTGGGGCGATGCCCTGCGTTCAGGTGCGGCCAAACGTGATCCGCAGCTGGGCCCGCTCGATGTCATGGTCAGCGCCAGCCTGGCGGTCGGGGACAATGTGGATGACCGATTAGCTTGGGCCAAGCCACAGTTGGCGCTCTACATCGGCGGAATGGGTGCCCGGGGGCGGAATTTCTATCACAATCTGGCCACCCGTTACGGCTTCGGCGCTGCGGCCGATCACATCCAGGATCTGTATCTGGCGGGCAAGAAAGCAGAAGCCATCGCGGCAGTGCCCGATGAACTCGTACGCCACGTGTCGCTGGTGGGAACGCCTGGATTTGTCAAGGAACGGGTAGCGGCGTTCGCCGCGGCCGGCGCGACGACGCTGCTGGTCCACCCGCTTTCGCGTGACCGACACGAAACCGTGGCGTTCGTAGAGGAGTTGCAGTCGCTGCTGCCGTGAGGGGAATCATCAGCCATGGCTATCATCGAGGGCTGAATACCGTTGAGCGTGGCGGTCATCGAGGCTCTCACAGGTGGGCTCATGGGCGCCAAGCGGCCTAACTACATATGTCCGCCAACTGCGTCATGGCCGCATCGGCATCATGTATCCGGGCGTTGTAGGCCGGATCATCGTCGAGCACTGCAGTCATCTGGTTTAGCGCGATGTCCTCGAGCTGTTCGACGAAGGAACTAATCGCCAGCGCCAGGTCCGGTGGGGTTGTCGGGTCCAGGCGATCCCGTAGATAAGATGCGCCGGCAACCAATGCGAGCCGGGCGTTAGCCGCTGCTGCTTCTATGGCGGCGGGGTCGCTGACCGAGTCGGCGTTGGATTGCTGGACCACCGCGGCGCGCACGCTGTTGAACGCGGCGCAAGCGCGGGCCTCGGCGTCAGCGATCTGCTGGTCGGTGACCGGAGGGGGCTCGGGGGGCACGTCCACGGTGATGTTTTCATTCGCGGGACTCAGAAGCGCCCAGGCGGAAAGGACGACCGCGATGAGGGCGCATACCAGCGCGGCAGGGACGACCCAACGCGACCACTGCGGCGGGTCCGTCGGCGGTGGGCCCGGCGGATCGGAATCATCGGACAACTCCCCGATTTCTGGCGTCGGCTTTGACTGGCCGTGTCTGGGAATGGGCAAATGATAACGCTAAGAAGTACTCCTGCTGTCACGCGACAGGGCGATACGGCAGCAGTACGGCCGGAGGGGTGTCCGTGCCTGGGCTGCGGTGGGACTTTTGTCGGTTTAGGCGCGGGCAGCACCCGAGGGCCCGTTGATCGCCCATCCGGCTGCGCACCCGCGGCGGTCCCGGACGCGCCCAACAACCCTTCCGCGGTCAAAGTATTGTTTTCAACGTGCCTGTCGACCGCCTTCTTCCCACCGAAGACGCGCGAGATCTGCTGGAGCTCGCTCGGCAGATCTCCGATAAGGCTCTCGACCCGATCGTCGACCGCCACGAGAAGGACGAAACCTACCCCGCGGGTCTGTTCGCCA
>DAOUYK010000007.1 GCA_030666145.1 Mycolicibacterium sp.
CCGGTGGCCAATGCCCGCTGAATCGTCACCGCTCTTGCCGAGTCACTGCACGCGACGACGGTTGCGGCGGGCTGCTCGGCCGCGATCTCGCTAGCCAGGTTCGGTCCGGTAAGCACCGCAACCTGCGACGGATCGACACCGGTGACCTGCACAATGACTTGGCTCATCCGCATCAGCGTGTCCAGCTCAATGCCCTTGGCCAGGCTCACCAGGCTTGCGCCGGCCTCGATTGAGTCCTTCCACTGAGTGAGATTGGCGCGCAGGGTCTGCGACGGCACTGTCAGCAGCACCGTGCAAGCGCCGTCCAGGGCAGCGGTGTAGTCGCTGGTAGCGCGGATGGAATCGGGAAGCGGCACGTCGAGATACGCCGCGTTTCGATGGGTGCGGTTGATCTCGTCGGCCAATTCGGGCCGGCGAGCCCACAGCCGGACGCTGTTGCCGGCATCTGCCAGCACTTTGGCCATCGCCGTCCCCCACGCCCCGGCACCCATCACCGCCGCCTCAACCACGGCTTCAGCGTAGCCGCCTCGACGATCAAGCGGCGAGGGACGAGCCGCGTTGCGGAGTCCGGCCATCCAGCCCAGCCGGATAGGGCTGGCTGGCAGGATGGCACCGGTGAGCGGTATGACCAGCGGAACTACCAGGGATATCGGCCTGGTGATCGCGGTGAAGCGACTCACAACGGCCAAGACACGGTTGGCGCCGGCATTCTCAACGTCCAATCGAGAGAACGTTGTGCTCGCGATGCTGGTCGATACCATCGACGCAGCCTCAGCGGTGACGGCGTTGCAGTCAGTAACCGTCGTCACCCCCGACGACACTGCGGCGGCAGCCGCCAGAGGGCTGGGCGCGCTCGTGCTCGCCGACCCGACGCCAGAAGGTCATCACGACCCGCTCAACAACGCTTTGCTGGCAGCCGAGGCCGTGGTGCGCAGGCACACCTCGAACATCGTTGCATTGCAAGGCGATCTGCCGGCGATGCAGACCCAGGAACTCGACGAGGCAATCACCGCCGCACGGGGCCGGCCACGCAGTTTCGTCGCCGATCGACACGGCACCGGTACATCGGCGCTCTTCTCGTTCGGGGGGGCGCTAGACCCGCATTTCGGGCCCGACTCCGCGAAGCGCCATCGTCGCTCAGGTGCGATTGAACTCGCCGGTGATTGGCCGGGACTGCGATGCGACATCGACACACCGGAGGACTTGAGCGCCGGTCGAGGGCTCGGTATTGGATCGGCAACACTGCAGGCCATCCGCGCAGAGAAATGATGTAGGAAAATGTGACAGGCCGATCCGTTGACGCGACTCGGTGGCAGGAGCACCCACCGATAGGGAATCATCACAGAGATGACCGAAGCCCCGACCCGACCCAACAGCTCGGAAACTTCGGAAACGGCGACCGCCGCGCCGGTGCTCACAGGTCCTGACGATTCGGAACCCGAAGCGCCGCCGGCAGCGACTTCACCAACCGTCGATAACCCATTGCCTGATGACCGATACCTCAATCGCGAGCTGAGCTGGCTCGACTTCAACGCCCGCGTGCTCGCGCTTTCGGCTGATCCGTCGCTGCCTCTGCTGGAACGCGCGAAATTCCTGGCGATATTCGCCTCCAACCTCGACGAGTTCTACATGGTGCGCGTCGCTGGCCTCAAGCGGCGCGACGAGATGGGGTTATCGGTCCGGTCTGCTGACGGGCTATCGCCACGCGAGCAACTACGCCGGATCAGCGAACGTACCCAGCAGATCGCCAGCCGCCATGCGCACGTGTTCCTCGACTCGGTTAGGCCCGCGCTGGCCGACCAGGGCGTCAGCATAGTGACGTGGGCCGAACTCGACGAGGCTGAACGGCAGCGGTTGTCGACGTATTTCCATGAGCAGGTATTCCCGGTTCTGACACCGTTGGCTGTCGACCCGGCACACCCGTTCCCGTTTGTCAGCGGGCTGGCCCTGAATCTGGCCATCACCGTCAAGCACCCCGACGACGGCGGCCAGCATTTCGCCCGAATCAAGGTGCCCGACAACGTCGACCGGTTCGTCGAGCTGTTCAGCCGCGAGGACTCGCCGAATCTTGTGCGCTTCCTTCCGATGGAGGAGTTGATCGCCGCGTTCCTGCCGGTGCTGTTCCCCGGTCTGGAGGTAGTCGAGCACCACGCGTTCCGGATCACCCGTAATGCTGACTTCGAGGTCGAGGAGGACCGCGACGAGGACCTGCTGCAGGCACTCGAACGCGAATTGGCCCGTCGGCGCTTCGGTTCCCCGGTCAGGTTGGAGGTCTCCGGCGACATGACCGAAGGGATGCTCGAGCTGCTGTTGCGCGAGCTGGACGTCGCGCCGGGCGACGTCGTCGAAGTCCCTGGGTTGTTGGACCTCTCGGCGCTATGGCAGGTCTACGGTGTCGATCGGCCGGCGCTGAAGGACCCACCATTCGTGCCTGCCACTCCGCCCGCATTCGGTGAACGTGAAACACCCAAGAGCATCTTCTCGACACTTCGCGACGGTGATGTGCTGGTCCACCATCCGTACGACTCGTTCTCCACCACGGTGCAGCGCTTCATCGAGCAGGCTGCCGCTGATCCCAACGTGCTTGCAATCAAACAGACTCTGTACCGCACCTCGGGTGACTCGCCGATCGTCGACGCGCTCATCGATGCTGCCGAAGCCGGCAAGCAAGTCGTTGCGCTCGTGGAAATCAAGGCCAGATTCGACGAGCACGCCAACATCAAGTGGGCGCGCGCACTGGAACAGGCCGGCGTGCACGTGGTCTACGGACTGGTCGGGTTGAAGACACACTGCAAGACATGTCTGGTGGTACGTCGAGAGGGTTCGATGATCCGTCGGTACTGCCATATCGGAACTGGCAACTACAACCCCAAGACAGCGCGATTGTACGAAGACATCGGCTTGCTGACGGCTGCCCCTGAAATCGGCGCCGACTTGACCGACCTCTTCAACTCGTTGACTGGATACTCCCGCAAGGAGTCCTACCGCAACCTCCTAGTCGCTCCGTATGGCGTGCGCAGGGGCATAGTCGAACGGATCGAACGAGAGATCGCTGCTACCCGCGACGGCGCCGAGGGCCGGATTCGGATGAAAGCCAACGCGTTGGTCGACGAGCAGGTCATCGATTCGCTTTACCGGGCATCGCAGGCGGGCGTGCATGTGGACGTGGTGGTGCGGGGAATCTGTGCGTTGCGCCCCGGCGCACCCGGCTTTTCGGAGAACATCAAGGTGCGCTCGATTCTGGGCCGATTCCTGGAGCATTCCCGGATTATCAGTTTCCGCGCCATCGACGAGTACTGGATCGGCAGCGCCGACATGATGCATCGCAATCTCGACCGGCGTGTGGAGGTGATGGCACAGGTTGCTGATCCGCGACTGGCCGCACAATTGAATGCCGTGTTCGAATCGGCTACCGACCAGAAGACCCGTTGCTGGGAGCTCGGTGCCGACGGTCACTGGACGGCAGCGCCTCATGAGGGTCAAACCGTTCGCGACCACCAGATGTCGTTGATGGACGGCCATCGCCATCGGTAGACGGGGCGCCTCCCTGGCCGCGATGATCGGTAGGAGTTGAGGTGCCGACACAGAACCCACCGGATCGGGCCCCGGTTAAGCAGCCGACGCCGGCCGCCGGTGCTGTGCTGTGGCGGCCTAGCGACCTCACGGGCACGCCGGAGATCGCCGTCATCCACCGTCCCCGCTATGACGACTGGTCATTACCCAAGGGCAAAGTCGATCCCGGTGAGACCGAACCGGTAACCGCCGTCCGTGAGGTCGAGGAGGAAACCGGCTTTCATACACATCTTGGTCGCCGCCTGACGACGGTGAGTTACCCCGTCCATCAGGGCATCAAGACGGTGCGTTACTGGGCGGCTCGTTGTGTCAGTGGGCAGTTCAGCGCCAATGACGAGGTCGATGAGCTCCAATGGCTTCCTCCGGCCCAGGCAATCAGGGCGCTCACCTATCCGCACGACCGCAAAGTGCTGCGCCGGTTCTTGAAATCACCTGCCAACACCCAGACGGTGATGATCGTGCGTCATGCCAGGGCGGGAAGCAAAGCCAGGTACAAAAGGGACGATCGAATGCGTCCCCTCGATAGTCACGGTCGGGCGCAGGCCGAGTCGCTTGTCGGGCAGCTTCTCTCATTCGGGGCGGGCGAACTGTATGCAGCTGACAGGACTCGGTGCCGGCAGACGTTAGATCCGCTGGCCGAGGAGCTGGACAGGGTGATCCGAAATGAGCCTGAACTCACCGAGGAAGCGTACGCAGACAACCGTAAGGCCGCCCGCCAACGCATTCTCGAGATCGCAGCGACATCGGTGAACCCGGTGATCTGCACTCAGGGAAAGGTGATTCCCGACCTCATCGCATGGTGGTGTGAGCGCGACGGTGTCCGGCCCGACAAATCGCGCAACCGCAAGGGCAGCACGTGGGTCATGTCGCTTTCCGAGGGGCGGCTCATCGCCGCTGACCACATCGGCAGCCCGCTGGCCCCGAAGAAGTGATACCGCAATTAAATTCAAACTTCACGCATAAACACGCCGCGGATCGTTTTCGATCCGCGGCGTGTTTATCGCGTTGATTACTTGCGACCGCGTTTGGCCGGAGCCTTCTTGGCGGCCTTCTTAACCGCAGCCTTCTTGGCTACAGACTTCTTCACCGCAGCCTTCTTGGCGGCCTTCTTAACCGCAGCCTTCTTGGCTACAGTCTTCTTCGCCGCAGTCTTCTTGGCTACAGACTTCTTCACCGCAGCCTTCTTGACGGCAGTCTTCTTGGCTACAGACTTCTTCACTGCAGCCTTCTTGGCGGCCTTCTTGACTACAGCCTTCTTCGCCGCAGTCTTCTTCGCCGCAGTCTTCTTCGCCGCAGTCTTCTTCACCGCAGCCTTCTTGGCGGCCTTCTTGACTACAGCCTTCTTCATCGCAGTCTTCTTCGCCGCAGTCTTCTTCGCCGCGGCCTTCTTCGCCGCGGCCTTCTTCGCCGCGGCCTTCTTGACTGCACTCTTCTTGGCGGCCTTACGACCGGTAACACCGGCCGTCATGCCGCGTTTCACAGCCGGACCATCGGATGGGAGTCGCTGTGCGCCAGAGACAACAGCCTTGAACTGAGCGCCTGGGCGAAACGCTGGCACGGAGGTCGGCTTGACCTTCACCGTCTCGCCGGTGCGCGGGTTGCGCGCCACTCGAGCGGCGCGACGACGCTGTTCAAAGACGCCGAAGCCGGTGATCGTGACACTCTCCCCCCGGTGAACCGCGCGTACGATGGTGTCAACGACATTCTCAACCGCCTCAGTCGCTTGCCGGCGATCCGAGCCCAATTTCTCCGTGAGTACGTCGATGAGCTCCGCTTTATTCATGCAAAACCTCCGAATACCAGTGGTCCTCTTTGAACCGACTAAACCACACGGTAAACCCATTGGCTGCTGATTTCCAAGAGCCACGTGCAATTTCAGGCCAAGCTAGCCAAATATTTTCAATCCGCTTGCCGCCCTTGACGTCCTACCGGGCGTCGCAAAAACCAGATCGGAGAGGGGCAATTTCAGCCGTTGACAAAGTTTTTCAGGCGGGCAAAGTACGCGGTTTCCAGTCCTGCCGGCGGCTCTCATACTCCTCGATCTGACCGAGTTTCCGCAGCGTAAGGCCTATATCGTCAAGCCCCTCAAGCAGCCGCCACGCAGTGTAGTCGTCAATGTTGAACGGCACCACGACCGTTCCCGCGGAGACAGTCCGATCCTGAAGTTTCACAGCGATTTCCAGACCGGGCTGCTGCTCGATAAGTTTCCACAGCAGTTCCACGTCGTCCTGTGCCACTTCTGCCGCCAGCAGCCCCGCCTTACCGGAGTTGCCGCGGAAGATGTCGCCGAACCGGGAGGAGATCACCACTCGGAATCCGAAGTCCATGAGCGCCCAGACCGCGTGTTCGCGCGAAGACCCGGTGCCGAAGTCAGGCCCGGCCACCAACACGGAGCCGTGGTCAAACGGCGCCTGATTGAGAACGAACGATGGGTCGGTACACCATTGGGCGAACAAGCCGTCCTCGAAGCCCGTTCGGGTCACGCGCTTCAGATAGACCGCGGGAATGATCTGGTCGGTATCGACATTGGAGCGGCGCAGCGGCACGCCGACTCCGGTGTGGGTGCAAAACGCTTCCATCACGGTCTCCTGTTGGGTATCAGTGCTTGTTTCGGGTGGTCGTCACCACTGGCAGGTCGGCTGGGGAGGCGAGCGTGCCGCGGACCGCGGTCGCGGCAGCAACCGCTGGCGACACCAGGTGCGTGCGTCCACCTTTGCCTTGCCTGCCCTCGAAATTTCGGTTGGACGTCGAGGCGCAGCGCTGGCCGGGCGAGAGCTGGTCGGGGTTCATGCCTAGGCACATCGAACAGCCGGCCAGCCGCCACTGTGCACCCGCCGCCGTGAAAATTTCGCCCAACCCCTCGGATTCCGCCTGAGCGCGCACCCGCATCGAGCCGGGCACGATCAGCATTCGGACGTCGGCGGACACCTTGCGGCCACGCAGAACATCGGCGACTACCCGCAGGTCCTCGATTCGGCCGTTAGTGCAGGACCCGACGAATACGGTGTCAACCGATATCTCGCGCATCGCGGTGCCGGCACTAAGGTCCATGTAGGCCAACGCTTTTTCGGCAGTCTGGCGCTCAGCATCATCGAACATCAAATCAGGGTCGGGGACCGAATCAGCCAATCGGACACCTTGACTCGGGTTGGTCCCCCACGTCACGAACGGGCTCAGCGCCGATGCGTCAATGTAGACCTCGGTGTCGAACTCGGCACCTTCGTCACTACGCAGCAGGCTCCAGGCGGCGACGGCTGCATCCCAGCCTGCCCCCGTAGGGGCATGGGGCCGGCCACGAAGGAACTCCAACGTCGTCTCGTCGGGCGCGATCATTCCCGCGCGGGCGCCCGCTTCGATACTCATGTTGCAGATCGTCATGCGGCCCTCCATCGAGAGTGATTCGATGGCGCTGCCGCGGTATTCGATCACATGCCCCTGGCCTCCGCCAGTACCGATCTTGGCGATTACGGCCAGTATGAGGTCTTTGGCAGTGACCCCCGCGGGAAGAACACCGTCGACATTCACGGCCATCGTCTTGAAGGGCCTCAAAGACAGTGTCTGGGTCGCCAGCACGTGTTCGACCTCTGAGGTGCCGATACCCATCGCGAGCGCACCGAATGCCCCGTGGGTAGAGGTGTGGCTGTCACCGCATACGACGGTCATGCCTGGTTGGGTTAACCCCAGCTGCGGGCCGATGATGTGCACTATGCCCTGCTCGATATCGCCCATCGGGTGCAACCTGATGCCGAATTCTTCGCAGTTGCGGCGAAGCGTCTCTACCTGTGTTCGCGAGATCACATCAGCGATCGGCTTGTCGATGTCTGTCGTCGGCACGTTGTGATCTTCAGTGGCGATCGTGAGGTCTGGCCGATGGACGGGCCGGCCGGCCAGCCGCAATCCTTCGAACGCCTGCGGACTGGTTACCTCGTGGACGAGGTGCAAGTCGATGTAGATCAGATCCGGCTCACGCGAAGCCCCCTCGCCGGCCCCGGCGGCAACGACGTGCTCATTCCATACCTTCTCAGCAAGTGTGCGGGGATGGTTCGCGATAGCCATTTATCATCTCACATTCTGGGACGCTAGTATCTCCTTGTGAGACAGGATAGCGGTATCGGCGTACTGGACAAAGCCGTGGGAGTGCTGCACGCTGTGGCCCAGTCCCCGTGCCGCCTGGCGGATCTGTGCGAACGCACCGGCCTGCCGCGGGCCACCGCCCACCGGCTGGCCGTCGGGCTGGAGGTCCATCGGCTACTGGCCCGTGACAGCGACGGGCAATGGCGCCTCGGCCCTGCCGTCACCGAAATCGCCGGACGCATCCAAGATCCACTACTTTCTTCCGGTGCCGCGGTGCTGCCGCGATTGCGGGAGCTCACCGGGGAGAGCGTCCAGCTGTACCGGCGCGAGGGCACCGCACGAATTTGCATCGCTGCCCTGGAACCGCCTGCCGGACTTCGCGATACGGTTCCCGTCGGAGCACGGCTACCGATGCACGCCGGGTCCGGGGCAAAAGTGCTGCTTGCCTACGCTGACACGGCAACCCAGCAGGCGGTGTTGCCGTCCGCGACGTTTACCGAAAGAACGCTGGCCGAAACACGTAAACGGGGTTGGGCGCAGAGCGCGGCCGAACGTGAACCGGGCGTCGCCAGCGTGTCTGCACCGGTACGCGACGAGCGCGGCGCGGTAGTTGCGGCCGTGTCGGTCTCGGGCCCCATCGACCGGATGGGTCGGCGCCCAGGTGCGCGGTGGGCCGCAGATCTCGTAGCCGCCGCCGAGGCGCTGACCCGCCGGCTCTGAGGGCTGGGTGAGCCGGGTTGGATGCCAGATTTGATCTTGCGACCGGGTGGTACCCCCGATGGGATTCGAACCCACGCTACCGCCGTGAGAGGGCGGCGTCCTAGGCCGCTAGACGACGGGGGCCAGAACTATTTCCGGGTGGCCAGCATAACTCAGGCAAGAATGCTGACCTAATCACCGGCGTTGGCTGGGGTACCAGGACTCGAACCTAGAATGGCGGTACCAGAAACCGCTGTGTTGCCAATTACACCATACCCCATTGGCCGCTGTAACCGCTGTTCACAAGCCATTTATCGACCCGACGGAGCGCGGCTGGGCCGCACCGTTGCTTCTGATGGGCCGACGTGCACAGTATCAAAGTTTTGACGCTGTTTCTCTCACGCCTCCGTGGCTGTGGCCGCCGCACGCTCGCGGCCGACCCGAAGCCGGTCCAGGCTTCGGTCGCGACCGAGCAGTTCCAATGACTCGAAAAGCGGCGGACTCACCGACGAGCCCGTAGCAGCTACTCGGACAGGACCGAATGCCTTGCGGGGTTTGAGCTCGAGTCCGTCCACCAGTGCGGCTTTGAGCGCCTCTTCGATCGCCCCCGTCGTCCAGTGTTCGACCCCTTCGAGCGCGGTCACTGCAGCGCTGAGCACAGGCGCGGCTTCGGGGCGCAGCTCCTTGGCCACTGCCCTCTCGTCGAGCACGAATGCCGGATCGTCGAGGAAATTAAGCAGACTCCAAGCGTCGGCGAGCACCACGATTCGGGTTTGCACCAGCCTCGCCGCCTCGGCGAACTGTTCGTCGTCCAGACCGGTGTCATATCCGCGAGCGGCGAAGAACGTCTCCAGCCGCGAGACGAAATCGTCGCCGGTGAGCCGACGAATGTGCTCGGCGTTGATTGCATCGGCCTTCTTCTGATCAAAGCGCGCTGGATTCGAATTGACGTCTACCACATCGAAGGCGGCGACCATCTCATCGAGGGTGAATACGTCGTGATCGTCGGCGATGCCCCAACCCAGCAGCGCCAGGTAGTTCAGCAGACCCTCGGGAATGAAGCCGCGGTCACGATGCAGGAACAAGTTTGACTGCACATCACGTTTGGAGAGCTTTTTGTTGCCGTCGCCGAGAACGCTTGGCAAGTGAGCGAATTGGGGCACCTGTTCGGCCACCCCAATTCGGATGAGGGCCTGGTACAGCGCGATCTGGCGCGGGGTCGACGGCATGATGTCCTCACCGCGCAGTACATGGGTGATCTTCATCAGTGTGTCGTCGACCGGATTAACCAAGGTGTACAACGGATCTCCGCTGCTGCGGGTCAAGGCGCAGTCCGGCACCGAGCCCGCGGGATAGGTCGTCTCACCGCGAACCAAGTCCAGCCAGGACAGATCGGCGTCCGGCATCCGGAGGCGCAGCAACGGTTTTCGACCCTCGCTCTGAAAAACAGCTCGCTGCTGCTGAGTCAGATCGCGGTCGAAGTTGTCATAACCGAGTTTCGGGTCGCGGCCCGCGGCGAGGTGCCGGGCCTGAACCTCTTCGGCGGTTGAGTACGCCTCGTAGGCCTCGCCCGCCGCGACAAGCTGGTCGAGCACTTCACGATAGATCGGAGACCGCTGCGACTGCCGATAGGGCTCATGCGGTCCGCCGACCTCGGGGCCTTCATCCCAATCCAACCCCAACCAGCGCAGCGCTTCAAGGATCGCGGCATAGCTATCTGCGCTATCGCGCTGGGCATCGGTGTCTTCGATGCGAAAGACGAACGTGCCACCGGTGTGCCGGGCATAGGCCCAGTTGAACAGCGCGGTACGCACCATACCGACGTGCGGTGTGCCGGTCGGAGAAGGACAGAACCTGACGCGTACATTTCGGTTGGTCACGGCTTTCCCTTACGCACAACTGGATTGGACAGCGTGCCAATGCCGGAGATGGTGACGCTGACGATATCTCCGTCCTCGATCGGGCCTACCCCTTCGGGTGTGCCCGTGAGGATCAAATCGCCCGGAAGCAGGGTCATCACCGCCGAGACCCACTCGATGATCGCGCCGATATCATGAATCATCAACGCCGTGTTGGAATGCTGGCGTGTCTGACCGTTCACTTCGGTGCGGAGGTCCAGATCGCTGGGGTCCAGATCGGTGACAATCCACGGCCCTACCGGGCAGAAGGTGTCGTGCCCTTTGGCGCGCATCCATTGGCCGTCTTTACGCTGCTGATCGCGCGCCGAGACGTCGTTGGCGATGGTGTAGCCGAGGATGTTCTCAGCGGCCCGAGATGCGGGCACGTCTTTGCAGGGCCGGCCGATCACCGCGGCGAGCTCACCCTCATGGTGCACCGGCTGAGCGTCGGCTGGCAGCTGAATGGGCGTGTCGGGCCCGATGATCGCGGTATTCGGCTTGAGGAAGATCACCGGGTCCTCGGGCGCGAGCCCCCCCATTTCCGCGGCGTGTGCCGCGTAGTTCTTGCCCATACAGACCACTTTGCTGGCAAGAATGGGAGCCAACAGACGGACGTCGGCCAGCGGCCAGGTCCGGCTGGTGAACGTCGGATTGCCGAAGGGATGCTCGGCGATCTCCTTGCAGATGGCTTCGCTCGAGTCGCCTTCGATGGAGACGAAGGCGACTCCGTCGGGACTAGCGATTCGGCCGAGACGCATTGCCTCAGCGTAGTACCCGACCCATACCGACCGACCGACCGGGACAGCGTACGGGCATCTTAGACGTCTCATTATTTGGGAAGGTAATTCAGCATTATGGGATACCTATGCGACGATGACGCCGTGCCCACCTCTCCGATAAGCCACGTCAGGCGCTGGTCGATGCTGGTGATCGCACTGTCGGTGACGCTGTGTGCGAACGTGTTCATCAACGGAGTGGCGTTCCTGATTCCCTCCCTGAATAGCGAGCGTGGACTCGACCTCGCCCACGCCGGCCTGATAACAGCCATGCCCAGCCTGGGCATGGTGGTGACGCTGATCGCTTGGGGATATGTCGTCGACCGCGTGGGTGAGCGGATCGTATTGGCGCTGGGCTCGGCACTCACCGCCGCGGCCGCATTCGCCGCCGCGTCCGCACAGTCGCTCGTCGCCATCAGCGCGTTTCTGTTTCTTGGCGGCATGGCTGCCGCGAGCAGCAATAGCGCCAGCGGGCGACTGGTCGTCGGCTGGTTCGCAGCCGAGCAGCGCGGACTGGTGATGGGCGTCCGGCAGACGGCCCAACCGCTGGGCGTGGGCGTCGGCGCTCTCGTCATTCCTCGCGTGGCCGACCACCACGGAGTCTCAGCGGCGTTGCTGTTTCCTGCGATCGTGTGTCTGGCCTCAGCAGTGATATCTGCGGCTGCGGTGATCGATCCACCGAGACCCGCACGCGAAAGGACAGCAGAAAAGGATCTGGCCAACCCCTATCGCGATTCGCGGCTGTTGTTTCGCATCCACCTCGCCTCGGTTCTGCTCGTGGTGCCGCAGGCTCTGGTGTGGACTTTCTCCCTGGTGTGGCTGATCAGCGAGCGCGGATGGTCACCAGAATCGGCGGGGCTACTGGTGATGTTCGCGCAGATCCTCGGAGCGGGCGGCCGGATCGCCGCGGGACGATGGTCGGACTTCATCCTCAGCCGTTCCGGCAATGCCCTCGCCGCGCGCCTGAGACCGATCCGGACCATCGCGCGGGCCGCCGCAGTGTTGATGGCATTGCTGGCATTCAGTGATTGGTTCGATTCACCGGTGAGCGTCGCGTTGATGGTGCTGGCATCGGTGGCCACAGTGTCCGACAACGGGTTGGCCTTCACCGCGATTGCCGAGATCGCCGGACCGTTCTGGAGCGGCCGGGCACTGGGCACCCAGAACACCAGCCAGTTGTTCACCGCCGGTGTCGTGCCGCCGTTGTTCGGCGGCCTCATCGGCGTCGCCGGCTATCCGGCCGCTTTCGCGGTATGCGCCCTGTTCCCGCTCATGGCGATTCCTTCGGTGCCGCGCGCAATCTCATCGACGACCCGGCCCAGCGACTAAGCCAGCTGCCTAGAGCTTGCCCAGAATCCGTTGGCCCACCTCGGAAGTCGACAACACCTCGTCGCCCCGAGTCGCCAGATGTTGCTCAACTACCCTATCGATCCGCGCCGCGGCTTCGATCTCCGCCATGTGCGTCAGCAGCAGCGCCACCGACATTATGGCCGCCGTCGGATCCGCGACCCCCTGACCCGCGATGTCGGGCGCGCTTCCGTGTACCGGTTCGAACATCGACGGATTCGTGTGCGTGCCATCGATGTTTCCGCTGGCTGCCAGGCCGATTCCGCCGCACACCGCGGCGGCCAGATCGGTGATGATGTCGCCGAAGAGGTTGTCGGTAACGATGACGTCGAATCGACCTGGGTCGGTGACCAGGTGAATCGTCGCGGCATCGACATGCAGGTAGTCCACATCGACGTCGGGATACTGAGGTGCCACCTTCTGCAAGGTTCGCCACCACAGCGACCCGGCGTAGGTGAGCACGTTGCTCTTGTGCACCAGGGTCAGATGCTTGCGTCGCTGTTGGGCTCGCACGAACGCGTCTTGCACTACCCGGCGCACCCCGTAAGCGGTGTTGACGCTCACCTCGGTCGCGATCTCGTGCGGCGTATCGACGCGGATCGCGCCCCCGTTTCCGGTGTAGGGCCCCTCGGTACCCTCCCGGACCACCACGAAATCGATGTCCGGGTTTCCAGCCAGCGGACTCTGCACCCCCGGGTACAGCCGACCAGGTCGCAGATTGATGTGGTGGTCCAGCTCGAACCGGATACGCAACAACAGACCGCGTTCAAGCACGCCACTGGGCACCGAAGGATCGCCGATCGCGCCGAGCAGAATGGCGTCGTGTCCCCTGAGCTCGGCGAGCACAGAATCGGGCAGTACCTCGCCGGTGGCATGGTACTGCCGGGCGCCTAGTTCGTACTCGTTCTTGTCCACGCCTGGCAGCACAGCATCGAGCACCGTGAGCGCTTCGCCGATGACTTCCGGACCAATGCCATCGCCGGCGATCACCGCCAATTTCATGAAAGATCAACCACTTCCAGCCTGGAAGCGCTGACGTCGCGACCAATGGCCGCCAGAACGTCGGCGGACACCTCACGGTCCAGCCGCAGCATGATCGTCGCGCCGTCGCCGTCAGCGTCCTGACTGAGTTGCGCGGCAAGGATATTGACCGCCGCGGCCCCGAGCAGCGTGCCAATCTTGCCCAGGGCATTGGGCTGGTCGTCGTAGTTGATGATCAGGTTGACGCCCTCGGCACGCAGTTCGAGGTTACGGCCGTTGATCTGGACGATCTTCTCGGTGAGCTGAGGTCCGGTCAGCGTGCCCGCCACGTTCACCGTGGATCCGTCCGCTGCTACCGCGCGCAAGTCGACCATGCTGCGGTGGTTCGGGCTCTCCGATGCGGTGGTGATCGACGCCTCCACCCCCCGCTCGGCTGCCAGCGCGGGCGCGTTGACGAAGGTGACCTTTTCCTCGATGACCGCCGAGAACAGGCCGCGCAGGGCGGAGAGTTGCAAGACCGAGACTTCACTGGGTCCACCCGCGGCCAGCTCGCCCTCAACCTGAACCGACAGCGACACGGGCGGCTCGCTCGACAGCACGCCGACCAGTAGGCCGAGCTTGCGAACCAGGTCCAGCCACGGGGCGACCTCTTCGCCGACGACGCCGCCGCCCACGTTGACCGCATCTGGTACGAAATCCCCTGCCAGCGCGAGCTTCACGCTGGCAGCGACATCGGTGCCCGCGCGGTCCTGCGCCTCAGCGGTGGAAGCGCCCAGATGCGGCGTGACCACCACCTGCGGCAACTCGAACAGCGGACTGTCGGTGCATGGCTCGGTGGAGAACACGTCCAGGCCTGCTCCACGCACGTGACCGCTGACGATGGCTTCGGCGAGCGCAGCCTCATCTATCAACCCACCGCGAGCTGCGTTGACAATGATGACGCCGGGCTTGGTCTTAGCCAGCGCCTCCCTGCCGATCAGCCCGGCAGTTTCTTTGGTCTTGGGTAGATGGACAGAGATAAAGTCCGCACGGGCGAGTAGTTCGTCGAGTGTCAGCAGCTCGATGCCCAGCTGCGCGGCGCGCGCGTGCGAGACATACGGGTCGTAGGCCGTCACGACTGCGCCGAACGCGGCGAGTCGCGCGGCCACCAGCTGCCCGATGCGACCGAGGCCGACCACCCCGACCGTCTTTCCGAAAATCTCGGCGCCGGAGAACGACGACCGCTTCCAGGTGCGGTCGCGCAGTGTGGCGTCTGCGGCAGGTATCTGGCGCGCGGTGGACAGCAGCAGCGCCACCGCATGCTCGGCAGCGCTGTGGATATTCGACGTCGGTGCGTTAACCACGAGGACGCCGCGCGCCGTCGCAGCGTCGACATCGACGTTGTCCAGGCCGACGCCGGCGCGAGCGACGATCTTCAGCTTCGGCGCCGCGGCAATGACCTCGGCGTCGACGGTTGTGGCCGACCGCACCAGCAGCGCATCGGCGTCGCCGACCGCAGCCAGCAGTTTCTCGCGATCCGGACCGTCAACCCAACGGACTTCGACCTGGTCGCCGAGGGCTTCCACGGTCGATTCGGACAGCTTATCGGCGATCAATACAACGGGCAGACTCACCAGGCCAGACTAGTGGGCGGTATTTTGAGGCCAGAGGGCAGGAGCGAATGTGGACGTCACAGTGGTCGGCAGCGGGCCCAACGGGTTGGCAGCTGCAGTCATCTGTGCCAGGGCGGGTCTATCAGTGCGCGTCATCGAGGCGCAGTCCACAGTGGGCGGCGGCGCCCGAACCCTGCCCGACCCCGAGTTCAGCGAAGTGTCGCACGACATCTGCTCCGCGGTGCACCCGCTGGCGGTGGCATCGCCGTTCTTCGCCGGGTTCGATCTGCCCGCGCGCGGGGTGAAGCTGGCCGTGCCCGAGGTGTCCTACGGTAACCCGCTGCCGAACCGCCCGGCGGCGATCGGTTACCGCGACATCGAGCGCACCTGCGCTGAACTCGACGACGGTGCCTCTTGGCGCCGGCTATTGGGTCCGTTGTCTGCGGATTGCCAGGGTGTGGTCGGGCTGTTGCTCGGCGACAAGCGTTCCCTCCCGCCGAGTATCCCCGCGGCACTGCGAGTCGCGCCGCGGCTGCTCGCCCAAGGCAGCCGGGCATGGGGCACCCTCTCCGGCGAGGACGCCCGAGCCTTGTTCACTGGTGTTGCGGCACACACGATCTCGTGCATGCCCTCGCTAGTATCCGCGGGCGCTGGCCTGATGCTGGCGACGCTGGGCCATGCGGTGGGTTGGCCGATACCCGTCGGCGGCTCGCAGGCCATCCCCGAGGCTCTGCTTGCCGATTTGCGATCCCACGGAGGGGAATTGGTGCTCGGCGAAGAGGTCACCGGCCCGCCTCACGGCGTTGTGCTCTACGACACCGCACCTACGGCATTGCTACCCATCTACGGCGACCAGCTGCCGTCGCGCTATGCCGCGGCCCTGAGCCGCTATCGGTACGGGCCGGGTGTGGCCAAGATCGACTTCGTGCTGGCCGGGGAAATCCCTTGGCGGGATTCACGTTTAGCCCACGTCCCCACCCTGCACCTGGGTGGCGACCGGGCCCAGATGGCATGGGCCGAACGGGAGGTCGCGCAGGGCCGTCATCCTGAGTGGCCGATGGTGCTTGGCGCGCTCCCCCACCTGGTTGACCCCGGGCGGATCGACTCGCGGGGCCGCCGCCCGCTGTGGACCTACGCCCACGTTCCACAGGGCTCACCAGTGGACATGGCAGGAACGGTCACCGGCATCATCGAACGGTTCGCACCCGGGTTCGGGGACCTGGTGGTCGGCGTGCGCAGCGTGCCGGCCGCGAGCCTCGTCGAGCACAACGCCAACCTGGTCGGCGGGGACATCGGTGTTGGCGGCAACAATATGTTCAGCGCACTCACCGGCCCAGCGCTGCGCTGGAATCCATGGTCAACCCCGGTCCCGAAGGCATACCTCTGCTCCTCGGCGACCCCGCCGGGCGGGGGGGTGCATGGCATGGCCGGCTTCTATGCGGCACGTACCGTGCTGCGGCGAGAGTTCGGCATCAAGGAGATGCCGAACCTCTCACCATGAGCACCTAAGCAGTTTCGGTGATCGGGCGGTCCACCCAGCTCATCAGGTCACGCAGCTTCTTGCCGGTCAACTCGATCGAGTGTTCGGCGTTCTCCTTGCGCAGCTTCTCAAGCTCCTTGTTACCGCCCTCGACGTTGGCGACCAGCCGTTTGACGAAGGTGCCATCCTGAATGTCGCCCAGGATCTGCTTCATCCGATTCTTGGTGTCGGCATCGATGATCCTCGGGCCGGACAGGTAGCCGCCGAACTCTGCGGTGTCCGAGACCGAGTAGTTCATCCGTGCGATGCCGCCCTCGTACATCAGGTCGACGATCAGCTTGAGCTCGTGTAGCACCTCGAAGTAAGCCAGCTCGGGCGCGTAGCCCGCTTCGACCATGACCTCGAAGCCCGTCTTGACGAGTTCCTCTGTGCCACCGCACAACACGGCTTGCTCGCCGAAGAGATCGGTCTCAGTCTCGTCCTTGAACGTCGTCTTGATAACGCCGGCGCGGGCGCCACCGATGGCCTTGGCGTAGGACAGCGCCAACGCCAGACCCTCCCCCTTGGGATCCTGGTCGACAGCGACTAGGCACGGCACGCCCTTACCGTCGACGAACTGTCGGCGCACCAGGTGCCCTGGCCCCTTGGGGGCCACCATGCCAACGGTGACGTTGGCCGGGGGCTCGATCAGGTCAAAGTGGATGTTCAGGCCGTGGCCGAAGAACAGGGCGTCCCCGTCCTTCAGGTTCGGCTCGATATCGTTGGCGAAGATGTCGGCCTGCGCGGTGTCGGGAGCCAGCACCATGATCACGTCGGCCCACTTGGCGACCGCGGCAGGTGTGTCCACCTCCAGACCTTGCTCGACCACCTTCTCGCGGGACTTCGATCCCTCTTTGAGGCCGACCTTCACCTGAACACCGGAGTCGCGCAGGCTCAACGAGTGCGCGTGCCCCTGGCTGCCGTAGCCGATGACGCCAACCTTACGGCCCTGGATGATCGACAGGTCCGCATCATCGTCATAGAACATATCAACTGCCATATTCTTTAATCTTCCTTCTTCTCTTTGCTTTTCAGGGCTCTTACTTAGACGTGCCGATACCGCGCGGACCGCGGGACAGCGACACCACGCCGGATTGCACGATCTCGCGAATTCCGTAGGGATCGAGTACGCGCAGCAGCGCTTCGAGCTTCTCGGGAGTGCCGGTGGCCTCCACGGTCACCGAGTCGTTGGAGACGTCGACGACCTTGGCGCGGAACAGGTTCACCGCTTCGATGACCTGGCTACGAGTGGCGGCCTCGGCGCGGACCTTGATCAGCGCGATCTCGCGTGAGACCGAGTTGTCGTCGTCCTGCTCGACGATCTTGATCACGTTGATCAGCTTGTTGAGCTGCTTGGTGATCTGCTCCAGCGGCGAGTCCTCGACATCGACCACGATGGTCATCCGGGACAGATCCTTGTGTTCGGTGGCGCCGACAGCCAGTGACTGGATGTTGTAGCCACGCCGGGCGAACAGCGAAGCCACGCGCGCCAGGACGCCAGGCTTGTTCTCCACGAGTACCGAAAGGGTGTGGGTACGCGGAGGTCGTTGACTGCTCACGCGTGTCCTTCTTCCGGATCGCCGAACAGTGGTCGGATTCCGCGTGCCGCCTGGATCTCATCGTTGCCGGTACCGGCAGCAACCATCGGCCACACCTGGGCGTCCGCGCCGACGATGAAGTCGATCACCACAGGCCGATCATTGATCGCTCTAGCCTGGGCGATAACCTCGGCAACGTCCTCTTCACGTTCACACCGCAGCCCGACGCACCCCAAAGCCTCCGCCAGCTTGACGAAGTCTGGGACACGATGCGAGTGCGTGGCCAGATCCGTTTGGCTATACCGCTCTCCGTAGAAGAGAGTCTGCCACTGCCGAACCATGCCCAGGTTGCCGTTGTTGATCACCGCGACCTTGATCGGCACGCCCTCGACCGCGCAGGTGGCCAACTCCTGATTGGTCATCTGGAAACAGCCGTCGCCGTCGATGGCCCAAACCTCGGCTTCTGGACGTCCCATCTTGGCGCCCATTGCGGCGGGAACCGCAAAACCCATCGTACCCAGCCCGCCTGAGTTGATCCACGTCTTGGGGTTCTCGTAGGAGATGAACTGGGCGGCCCACATCTGGTGCTGGCCCACACCGGCGACGTAGACCGCGTCGGACCCGGCGATCTTGCCCAGTGACTCGATCACAAACTCCGGTGACAGGCTGCCGTCACTCTGCGGCCCATAGCTCAGCGGATACGTGGACTCCACACCCCGCAGGTACTCCCACCAGTTGTCGATCTCGATCGAGCCAAGCGCACCATCGCGGCGCAGCGCCTCGATCAACTCCGTGATCACGGCCTTGACGTCACCCACGATGGGGACGTCGGCGTGCCGGTTCTTGCCGATCTCGGCGGGGTCGATGTCGGCGTGGATGACTTTCGCGTCGGGGGCGAACGAGTCCAGCTTGCCGGTCACCCGGTCGTCAAAGCGGGTGCCCAGCGCTATCAGCAGGTCGCTGCGCTGCAGCCCTGCGACCGCTGCCACCGTCCCGTGCATGCCGGGCATGCCCAGATTCTGCGGGTGGCTGTCGGGGAATGCTCCCCTAGCCATCAGCGTGGTGACGACCGGGATGCCGGTCAGCTCTGCCAGGTCCAGCAGTTGGCTGGTGGCCTCGCCGCGGATGACGCCGCCGCCGACGTAGAGAACCGGCTTGCGCGCCCCGGCGATGAGCTTGCCGGCCTCGCGGATCTGCCGATTGTGCGGTTTGGTGTTGGGCTTGTAGCCGGGCAGCTCGAACTGCGGCGGCCAACTGAACGTGCACTGGGCCTGCAGTACATCCTTTGGGATGTCGACGAGCACCGGTCCGGGCCGCCCGCTTGCCGCGATATGGAACGCCTCGGTGATCACGCGCCCGATGTCGTCACCGTCGCGGACCAGGAAGTTGTGCTTGGTGATCGGCATTGTGATGCCGGAGATGTCGGCCTCCTGGAACGCGTCCGTGCCGATCAGTGCCCGCCCGACCTGGCCGGTGATCGCGACCATCGGGATCGAGTCCATGTAGGCATCGGCCAGCGGTGTCACGAGGTTCGTGGCGCCCGGGCCCGAGGTCGCCATGCACACACCCACCCGGCCGGTGGCATGTGCGTACCCACTGGCAGCGTGTCCGCCACCCTGTTCGTGGCGGACCAGGACGTGCCGAAGTTTCTGGGAGTCGAACAGCGGATCGTATACCGGCAGGACCGCCCCACCCGGGATGCCAAAGAGGATGTCGACGTCAAGTTCCTCGAGCGACCGAATCACTGCCTGCGCCCCGGTGATACTATGGGGTGCAACTCTTTTCGGCTGCGCGGGAGCCGTTCTTTCTGCAGTATGACAACCGTTGTCCGGTGTCGCCGACTGCTCGGGGGGTCGCGCGGTGGGTGCGCTCACTGTGTTCCTCTGGTTCCGTCCGGTCTTTTCGGATCTCAACTCGGTGTTGGGCAAGAAAAAACCCCCGACAGCTCAGCGGCTGTACGAGGGTTGCGCGTCGATGCGGTTGTGCTATGCCCGGCTGGGGGCTAGCGCGGCATCAACGCGCAACCCAATTACTACTCGCAATCCCGGGATCTGCATAGCAGCCGACGGTAGCCGCCGAACTGGCCAGAGGTCAAATTCGCCCTCGATGCGATGATGGCGGCATGGCTTCCCCTTCAGCGTCCGCCCCGGCCCCGGTCGTCGTCAGGATTTCACCGATGGCGCATCTGGCCGTCAGCCTCCTGACTTTAGGACTGCTCTCGCTGGTGTTTGCCGGGCCCAGTTGGTTCGTGCTGTTGCTCTTTATCCCTGTGCCGTTGTCGCTGGCAATCATCCGGTACCGGACAACAGCAGACCAAGAAAACGTGACCGTGCGAACCCTGCTGGGCAGCGAGACTGTCCCTTGGGACGACATCGACGGACTGCGGTTCACCAAGAGGTCGTGGGCACGCGCCCGGCGACACGATGGGAGTGAGCTGTTACTTCCAGCAGTCACATTTTCGACACTGCCGCTGCTGACGGCAGCCAGCCGGGGACGCGTTCCCAACCCCTATCGCTAACAACGCTCGGGGGACTCAGCCCAGGGGGTTGACGCCGTTGAGTAGGACCCAGATCGCGACACCGGCGCCCACACCCAGGACAAGCGCAGCGGTCGATCCGATAAAGGGCCGACGAGCCCATCCCCGACCGGCGTCCAGGCCGTAACGCCCCGGGCCGATCAGCACGATGGCCGCCACCACGCACAGCAGCACCAGCCCGTTCTGATGTCCATCGGTCAGAAAGGCCGACAGCCGGGCGTCGTTGCGAGCATCCACCACTTGGGCCAGAATCGCCGGGACCAAATATGCCAAAGTGCCCGCGGCCGCGATGGGCGTAAACAGACCGAGCATCAGCAGCACCCCGGCAGCGATCAAACCGCCGGCACCGACATAGCTCAGGACGTCGGCGTTGCGGAAGCCCACGTCGGTCAGGTACTCCCGGAAGCCGCTGAGTCCTTCGCCACCCCACCAGCCGAACATTTTCTGCAGGCCGTTGCTGATGAGCAGGGCGCCGACGGCGACCCGCAGCAACAACAAGCCGAGGTCCTGGGTGCCCCTGCGGTCCAGGTCGCCGAAGTGGTCGCGATCGCTGACCGGAACCTCGGACGGAGCCGCCGGAGAGCCGTACGCGCCTGCCGCCAGACCTGTGCCGGCCTGCACGTATGGAAGCGGCTCAGGATCATTCAACAGTCCGAACGACTGCTCGCTCACCGGCTTGTCCGAGTCGTGCCGTGGGATAGCGGTGGTCTCGAAATCAGCGCCGTAGTTTGCTGACGGGACATCGTCTTCAGGGTCCACCAGGCTCGCCGAGGCAGGCCGGCCACCCGAATCGTCGGGCCGCTGCCAGGATTGTGGGTCTTGGGGACTCGTCACGAGTGCCAGGGTAAGTGCTAGCGAGCCCCGAATGGGGAATTAGCGCGGCGCGTTGAGCTGGTTGTAGTGGGCTCCGGCGGCATGCCCTGGGGAGCGCGTGGCGCGCAGCGCCCAGCAATCCGTAACCTGGCCTGCATGAGTCAGCGTCGGCCGCTAGAGCCAGTTGTGGTGCTGCTGTGCGTGGCATTGCTTGCTGGTGCCGGCTGCGCCCGATTCGATTCGGCGCAGTCACAACCGTTCACCACCCAACCCAAGCTTGCGGCGGGGCCGACGTCGACGCCGCCCCCGCCGCCTCCGCTGCCCGCGAAACCGTTCCCCAAGGAGTGTCCAGCTCCCGGCGTTATGCAAGGCTGCCTGGAAAGCACCAGCGGCCTGGTCATGCTGCCCGACAGCAAGTCCGCGTTGGTGGCCGAGCGAACCACTGGCGCGGTCAAGCAGGTGTCGGTCCGCGCCGAGCCTTTCGTCAATACGGTGATTCCGGTCGACCCCAGCGGCGACGGCGGACTGATGGACATCATCCTGTCCCCGACCTACCCCCAGGACCGGCTGATGTACGCCTACGTCAGCACGCCGACCGACAACCGCGTCATCCGGATCGCCGACGGCGATGTTCCCAAGCCGATCCTGACCGGCATCCCGAAAGGCGCCAACGGCAACACCGGAGCGCTGATCTTCACCAGCCCGACAACGTTGGTGGTGCAGACCGGCGACGCCGGCGATCCCGGACTGGCATCGGACCCCGCTTCGCTGGCCGGCAAGCTGCTGCGCATCGAGCAGCCGACCACGGTAGACCAGGCCCCCACGACGACGGCGCTGTCAGGTATGGGCACTGCCGGCGGCATGTGTATCGACCCTTCCGATGATGCGCTCTACATCGCCGACCGGACCCCGAGCGGCGATCGGTTACAGCGCATCAGCGAGGACTCGACGGTGTCGACGGTGTGGACCTGGCCCGATCGTCCCGGCGTCGCGGGCTGCGCCGCACTGGACGGCACGGTCTTGGTGAACCTCATCAACACCAAGCAGACCGTAGCCGTGCAAATAGACACCGATACCGGCGCGGTGACCGGAGACCCGGAGGTGGTCCGCGAGGACCGGCGCGGTCACGCCTGGGCGCTGGAGGTGTCCCCCGATGGAAACATCTGGGGTGCGACCGTCAACAGAACGGCCGGGGACGCCGAGAAACTTGACGACGTGGTGTTCCCACTGTTCCCGAATGGTGGCGGTTTCCCGCGCGCCAACGATGACAAGACGTGATCACGAACCCCGCAGGCGCAGCATCAGCCGGGTGCCCCCCAGGGGACTGACTTCAAGCGCAGCTACACCGCCGTGGATCTCTGCCTGCTGAGCGACCAGGGCCAGGCCCAGGCCCGACCCTAACCTCGACGCGGTGGTGCCGCGGTGGAAGCGCTCGAACACCGCGACACGTTCGTCCTCAGGCACCCCGGATCCGTTGTCGTCGACTGCGATCTCGACTCCCTCTGACGAACTGACAACACTGAGCCGAACCTGTGTCGCCCCGCCATGTTTGACGGCGTTGGCTATGGCGTTGTCGATGACGAGCCGCAGCCCCGCGGGCATCCCGAGCATCAGAACACTCGTCGATGACGCTAGCGACACATCCAGTCCGGGGTAGTTGTGCGTCGCGTCGTGGGCCGCGCGATCGAGCAGTTCAGCGACGTCGACGGGGACGAAGTCGTCCACAGTGGTCAACTCCCCCTGCGCCAGCCGCTCCAACGCAGTCAGCGTCGCCTCGATCCGGGTCTGCGTACGCATCACGTCGCTGATCACCTCTTTGCGCTGCTCGACGCCCAGGTCGAGAGTCGACAGCACCTCAAGGTTGGTGCGCATGGCCGTTAGGGGCATGCGCAGCTCATGGGATGCCACGGCCGCGAAGTCGCGCGCCGATTCGAGCGCCTCCCGGGTGCGCTGTTGCTCGTCACCGACCCGAGCGAGCATGCCCTCCACCGCTTCGGAGATCTCTACCGCCTCCCATACCCCGCGCACCTGCAGTTCATCGGGATTGGACTGCGCGTTGATGGCACGTGCCTGTTGAGCGAGCAGCCGGAAAGGGTTGACCATGATCAGCCCGATCAACCAACCGATGAGCAGGGTCCCCACGATCACCCCGGCACAAATCCAGAACACCCGCCAGTGCAGTGAATCGATGCGGGCCTGCGTTTCGGCGAGCGGCGCTCCGAGCGCGATGGACGCGCTGCCGGTGGTAATTGTGCGGACGCGGTACTCGACGCCGTCGATCGAGGTATCGGCGTACCCGGCGGCAAGCTCGGGCAACACGACATCAGCTGGGATCGAGACCGTCGTGCCACCGAACCGGGCGGTTCGCACCAAGCCGCCCTCAGTGGGCTCGGGGCCGATTCCGTCCCGCGCGCTGCGCAGCAGGGTGTTGACGTCACCAAGGCTCGACAGCGAGTCGAGTCGCTGGTCGAGCCGATCGTACTGGTCGGTGGTGACGCCCACCCACACCCACACACCGAGGATGAGCACCAGGACGATCACGCCCAGCTGAGCGAGGGTGACGAGCGACCGCAACGACAGCAGCCGAAGCGGATGCTGCAAGATTCGGAATACGAGGTCCTGGAGTCGCGTCATCGGTTCTGCGCCCGCTTATCTTCGAGAATGCTGCTCATCTTTCAGCTACAGGCGGCCATGATGAGTTCGCGCACGCGCGCGGCGTCGGCCTGGCCCTTGGTCGCTTTCATCACGGCTCCGACGATCGCGCCGGCAGCCTGGACCTTGCCGCCGCGAATCTTCTCGGCGATGTCGGGGTTGGCCGCCAGCGCGTCGTCGACGGCGGCCTGAATCAACGAATCGTCGCGCACCACGGCCAATCCGCGGTCGGTCATCACCTGCTCGGGGTCGCCCTCACCGGCGAGCACACCCTCGACTACCTGGCGGGCAAGTTTGTTGGACAACTTGCCGTCGTCAACGAGCCTGACCACCGCGGCGACCTGGGCCGGGGTGATCGCCAAATCGGGCACCGCAACCCCGATCTCATTGGCTTTTTGTGCCAGGAAGTTTCCCCACCAGGCCTTCGCTTTGTCGCTCGACGCACCGTGGTCGACGGTCTCTGCGATCAGTTCGATCGCACCTATATTGACGAGGTCGCGCATAACCTCGTCAGATATGCCCCAGTCCTGCTGAATTCGCTTGCGTGACAACCACGGAAGTTCAGGGATGGTCTGACGGAGCTCCTCGACGTACTCAGCACCGGGGGCTACCGGTTCCAGATCCGGCTCCGGGAAGTACCGGTAGTCCTGCGCAGTCTCCTTGCTGCGTCCGGCTGAGGTGTAACCGTCCTCGTGGAAATGCCGAGTCTCCTGCAGAATGGAACCGCCAGAGGTCAGCACCGCGGCCTGCCGCCGCATCTCATAGCGCACCGCCACCTCCACGCTCTTGAGCGAGTTGACGTTCTTGGTCTCTGTGCGGGTGCCGAACTCCGCCTGTCCGATCGGCTTGAGGGAGACGTTCGAATCGCATCTCATCGAACCCTGATCCATCCGTACATCGGATACACCTAAGCCGCGCAACAGATCTCGCAGCGCCGTCACGTAGGCACGCGCGATCTCCGGGGCCCGATCAGCCGTACCCTCGATGGGCTTGGTGACGATCTCGATGAGCGGCACCCCTGCCCGGTTGTAATCGATCAGCGAGGTCGTTGCCCCCGCGATACGCCCGGTCTCACTGCCCAGGTGGGTCAGCTTTCCGGTGTCCTCCTCCATGTGTGCCCGCTCGATCTCGACCCGCCACGTCGTGCCGTCGTCCAGTGGTACCTCGAGGTGACCGTTGATCGCGATGGGTTCATCGTACTGCGAAATCTGGTAGTTCTTGGGCATGTCCGGATAGAAGTAGTTCTTTCTGGCGAACCGGCACCACCCCACGATGTCGCAGTTCAGCGCCAGGCCGATTCTGATGGCCGACTCAACGGCGACCTGGTTGAGCACCGGCAGCGAGCCGGGCAAACCCAGACAGACCGCGCACACCAAGGTGTTGGGGTCGGCGCCGAACCTGTTGGCACACCCGCAGAACATCTTGGTCTGTGTCGAGAGTTCGACGTGGACCTCCAACCCCAGCACCGGGTCGTACTTCGCGAGGACTTCCTCGTAGTCGAGCAGGTCAGCAGTTGTTGCAACACTCATGATTCGAATCCTATTAGCATTACCGGTGGATGTGACTCGGCGGCGCTGTGCCGCCCGTCGATGGAATAGATAGCAGCGTGCAACGCGGTGTCATGGCCGAAAGTCATTTCCGTGCAGTCGATGTCGTTGCCGATTGTCTTAGCCACCGGCTACAGCGCAGCCGGCAGAGGACCACGTGCGGCCTCGTAGGCCGCGCCCACCCGATAAAGCCGGTCATCGGTCAGCGCCGGCGCCATGATCTGCAACCCAACCGGCAGGCTGTCGTCCTCCGAAAGGCCCGCCGGCACCGACAGTCCGCAGTGGCCCGCCAAGTTCAGCGGCAACGTACACAGGTCGAACAGATACATCGACAAGGGGTCGTCGACCTTCTCGCCCAGCCGAAACGCCGTCGTCGGCGTCGTCGGCGATACCAGAACGTCCACGCTGCGGTAGGCCTCGTCGAGGTCGCGCGCGATCAAGGTGCGCACCTTCTGGGCCTGGTTGTAGTAGGCGTCGTAATAGCCGGCTGACAACGCGTAAGCGCCGATCATGATTCGACGCTTGACCTCGGCACCGAAACCGGCAGCGCGGGTCAGCGCCATCACCTCTTCGACGCTGTGGGTGCCGTCGTCCCCAACCCGAATGCCGTAGCGCATCCCGTCGAACTTCGCCAGGTTCGACGACACCTCCGACGGCAAGATCAGGTAGTACGCGGGCAGCGAGTAATCAATGTGCGGGCAATTGACCTCGCGGACCTCTGCACCGAGCGCGGTCAGCTGATCAACCGCGGCATTGAAGGATTCCAGCACCCCCGACTGGTAACCCTCGCCGCTGCGCAGCTGCTTGATCACCCCGACCTTCACACCGGCCAGATCACCCGTCGCGCCCGCCCTCGCTGCGCCGACGATGTCGGGCACGGCTGCGCCGACTGATGTCGAATCGCATGGGTCGTGCCCAGCGATGACCGCGTGCAGCAGCGCGGTATCTAGCACCGTGCGCGCGCACGGCCCGCCCTGATCCAGCGATGAAGCGCAGGCGATCAGACCGTACCGGGACACCGTGCCGTAAGTGGGTTTCACGCCGACGGTTGCGGTCAGTGCGGCCGGCTGACGAATAGACCCACCGGTGTCGGAACCAATGGCCAACGGGGCTTGGAAAGCGGCCAGCGCGGCCGCGCTACCGCCGCCCGACCCGCCGGGCACGCGGTCGAGGTTCCAGGGGTTGCGGGTGGGCCCAAACGCGGAGTTCTCGGTTGACGACCCCATCGCGAACTCGTCCATGTTGGTCTTGCCGAGGATTGGGATGCCTGCCGCGCGCAGCCGTGCAGTCACGGTGGCGTCGTAGGGCGACATCCAGCCCTCGAGGATTTTCGAACCGCATGTGGTGGGCATGTCGGTGGTGGCGAACACATCCTTGAGTGCCAGCGGGACGCCGGCCAGCGGCGATGGTAGCGGCTCACTGGCGGCGACGGCGTCGTCGACAGCAGCCGCTGCCGCCAGCGCCTGATCCGCACCAACATGTAGGAAGGCATGGTATTCGCCGTCGGTGGCCGCGATCTGGTCTAGACAGGCCTGCGTCACCTCAGTCGAGGACACTTCCCCAGCAGCGATCTTGGCACTCAGCGTGGCCGCGTCCAGCCTGGTCAGGTTCATTCGGCTTCTCCCAGGATCCGTGGGACCGCGAACCGCTCATCTGCGGACTTCGGCGCTGCTGCCAGCGCCTGCTCCTGAGTCAGCGACGGCCGGGGTACGTCCGGCCGGAAGACGTTGACGTCTTTGAGCGGATTGTCCGTGGCCTCGACCCCGGTAACGTCGACCGCTTGGATCCGACTGACATGGCCAAGGATCGCGTCTAGCTGTCCGACGAAGCCGTCCAGCTCGCTGTCGGTGAGGGCAAGCCGGGCGAGGCGTGCCAAGTGAGCAACCTCGTCTCGAGAGATTTGTGACACGGCCACAAAGACTAGTTCAACCCCACCGTCGTTCAACCCCACCGTCGCACTCGCACCCGAGCCACCTGCCGGCCGCGCTCCGTGAAACAGTGTTGCCTGTGCCTTCGTATCTGCTACGGGTCAAGCTAGAGGACAGACCGGGCAGCCTCGGCGCATTGGCTGTGGCACTGGGCTCCGTGGGAGCCGACATCCTGTCCCTCGATGTGGTTGATCGGGCTGTGGGGCTCGCGGTCGACGACCTGGTGGTCGATCTGCCCCCCGGCGCCATGCCCGACACGCTCATCACCGCTGCCGAGAGGTTCAACGGTGTCTACGTCGACAGCATTCGACCACACACCGGGCTGCTCGAAGCCCACCGGGAACTGGAGTTGATCGACCACGTCGCCGCAGCGGAGGGCACCCTCCAGCGGCTCCAGGTGCTCGTCAACGAAGCCCCTAGAGTGCTGCGTGTCAGTTGGTGCACCGTCACCGAGCTCGCCGATTCCCGGCCACGGCGCGTGGTCGGCAGCTCGGGAGCGCCCGAAACTCATGCCGCCGATATGCCGTGGCTGCCGATCGATAGCGCGGAGGCGCTCGATGCCACCGCGAAGTGGGTACCGCAGGTGTGGCGCGACATGGACACGACGCTGGCCGCCGCGCCCCTGGGCGATATGCACACCGCTGTTGTGCTGGGACGCCCGGGCGGTCCTGAATTCCGGCCCAGCGAGGTGGCACGCCTGGGCTACCTGGCCGGGATCATCGCAACAATCCTGCGCTGATTGCGCGACCTCGCGCCACATGCGCGCATCGTATCGCGTTGGGGGCCAAGATCACCGGCCCATGATGGCTAACCCCCAACCGAGATGGCCGTGCCAAACGCTAGCGATACGCCCACCTTGCACTGCGGGTTTCGGATCTGAGATTGGGCCGCCGAGCGCGCGAATCGTGGCGACAGTCCCATCTAGGTCGCGCGACCACAGTGCAAGCCCGATCAGCGCCGGACGCTCGCCGGCGGAAACGACCTCGATGAAAGCCTTGCCCACCCGGAAAAAAGCCATCTCCGGCCCCTTCGGTCCGCGCGGATGAAAGCGTCGACGCGGCTCAATACCCAGGACCGCGGTGAGAGCCACGACGGCTGCGTCCAAGTCGTGCACCGTATAAACAATGTGATCGACGTGGGTCACTTCGTTTGGGTGCACTGCGCTGCCGGCCGCCGCGCGGCACACGGTATCCACCCCTAGAATTGCAGGTTCAGAACAGATTTCGTCGAAACCCCAGCCCCGCTCACCCAGGAGCTGGCAGCTCACCTGACCAATCTGAACGACGAAATCATCAACGGCAAATCCGAGCGCCGACCAGGCATGCTCGTCGCCGGGGACGCCAAGCCAGGTAAGAGTAGCCATGACGACTCAACCCTAGCCGAACCACCGAACCCCAACAGTGAGCCTGCGCGGAATCAGCCGGCGGCGCACCCGGAGATGAACAGCGCACCGGGGATGGTTGCATCGCCGGGGGCGGTAGTTGATGTGGGCATCGTTCCGCACACTTTTGCCTTGTCTTGCAGGACCCAGAACTGGCCCTCCTGTTCAAAGACGAAAGAGGTGGGCGCACCCACGCCTGGGTCGCGCGAGTTGGCGAGGATGCCGGCGGTGACCGCCCATCCGTCGGCACAGAGGAGATCATCGATGGTGTAGACGTTCTCCGGGCCCAAGGCCTGCGCTGCTCCCGTCGCCGCCTCGGCAAGCTCGGCCTTGGTGCAGCTGGTCATGCCACCAACAGTCGCGCGGTTCGAGGAGGTAATCGGTGAGGGAGGTGATGCTTCAGTGGATTCACCCGCCGGAGCGGGCGCATTGGGGCTGGAGGCGCAGGCGGCCGCCAGTCCCACTAGGGCGACAGCGAAGCTCATACCGATGGCGCGGGTCATGGATTTGGTGCGGGTCATGGATTCTTCCTGTCGGGCGCGATTCTCACTGGCCAGCTCGGTCGTCGAAGATGGCTACCGCCCGGGTCCAACCAGCTGATGCGGCATGCACCTTAACCGGGAAGCAGGCAACATCGAAACCTTGGGCAGGAAGCGATTCCAGATTATGCAGCTTCTCGATGTGCGAATAGCCGATGTCGCGTCCAGCCCGATGGCCCTCCCAGATAATGGACGCGTCATGGTTCCGCGCGTACCGCCGTGCGGTATGAGAGAACGGTGCATCCCAGCTCCAGGCGTCGGTGCCGGTCAGGCGTATGCCTTGCTCAAGCAGGTACAAGGTGGCCTCGCGGCCCATGCCGCAGCCCTTCGCGACATAGTCGTCGTGCCCGTAGCGGGAGCCGGCACTCGTGTTGACAACAACAATCTCCAGCGGCGCCAAGGTGTGACCGATGCGCTTCAGTTCTTGTTCGACATCACTGGCTGTCGCGACGTATCCGTCTGGGAAGTCCCGGAAATCCAGTTTGACCGCGGGTTGCAGACACCATTCGAGCGGGATCTCGTCGATGGTGATCGCGCGCTGGCCGCCATCCATCGTCGAGGCGTAGTGATAGGGAGCGTCGACGTGGGTGCCGCTGTGTGTGGTGATCCGGACGCGCTCGATCGCCCAGCCTTCCCGGTCCGGTAAGTCCTCAACTGTCGCCCCGGGGAAGAATGACACCACCTCCGCCGCGGTCTGCTGATGGTCGTAGTAGTCGATCTCGGGCAGGTAACTGGGCGGATCTGAAGCAATTCCGGCCCGCAACGGGACCGAGATATCGACGAACCTACGCATCCGAGCTCCTCGTGTATTGGACGGATTTCGTCGGAATTGACCGATGACTCAGCTTCTTCCCGATGACCCAGTTTCTTCGACCTCAACCCCGTCCATCTTGCCGAACGGACCCGGTTTTCGGGCAGTCCTGTGAGAGCCGGTTACGACAAGCCCTCTGGCCCGCCCGCCAACAACCTGCCGAACCCGTGCTCGTCCAGTACCGGCACTCCTAGCTCAATGGCCTTGTCGTACTTTGACCCCGGTACATCACCAGCGACCACGTAGGCCGTCTTCTTCGACACCGAGCTGGCTGCCTTTCCTCCCCGGCTGATGATGGCTTCCTTGGCCTGGTCACGGGAGTAGGCGGTCAAAGACCCGGTCACGACGATCGACAGACCCTCCAGCGTCCGTTCGACGCTGGCATCGCGCTCATCGGCCATCCGGACGCCGGCTTCCTGCCACTTGTCAACGATCGCGCGGCGCCAGTCGACGGTGAACCAGTCGACGACCGCCGCGGCGATTGTCGGACCTACCCCTTCGGTCGCAGCAAGCTGTTCTTCGGAGGCCGCCGTGATCGCATCCAGGCTGCCGAACTTGGTGGCCAGCGCCCTCGCCGCGGTCGGCCCGACGTGGCGAATCGACAGCGCGACCAGCACCCGCCACAACGGTTGGGATCTGGCCTTGCGCAGGTTGGCCAGCAGCCGTTTGCCGTTGGCCGACACCTCGCCGGCTTTGGTGGTGAACAGTTCGGTCTGGAGAAGGTCCTCAGCGGTGAGGGTGAACAGATCGCCTTCGTCGGTGATGACCCCAGCCTGAAGCAGACCTATCGCGGCTTCATAACCAAGGCCCTCGATGTCGAAGGCGCCCCGCCCGGCTACGTGAAACACTCTCTCCCGCAACTGCGCCGGGCAGGAACGGGAGTTGGGGCAGCGGATGTCGGCATCGCCTTCCTTGGCGGGAGCGAGTTCAGTTCCACACTCCGGACAGTGGGTGGGCATCACGAATTCGCGCTCTGAGCCGTCGCGCAGGTCGGCTACCGGGCCGAGTACCTCGGGGATAACGTCACCGGCTTTTCGGATCACCACGGTGTCGCCGATCAAGACGCCCTTACGTTTGACCTCCGTGGAGTTATGCAGGGTTGCCAACCCGACCGTGGACCCGGCGACCTTGACCGGTTCCATGTAGGCGAATGGTGTCACTCGTCCCGTTCGGCCAACGTTGACACGAATGTCGAGCAGTTTCGTGGTGGCTTCCTCGGGCGGATACTTGTAGGCCACCGCCCAGCGGGGTGCCCGCGACGTCGAGCCGAGTCGTCGTTGCAGCGCCACATCGTCGACTTTGACGACCACCCCGTCGATCTCGTGATCAACGTCGCGCCGGTGCTCACCCCAGTACGCAATCCGTTCGGTGACCTCGGCGAGCCCCGTGACCTGAGTCGTGTGGTCGGACACCGGCAGCCCCCACACCTTAAGCGCCCGGTAGGCGTCGTGCAGCGATGTGAAAGGGAAGCCCGAGAGGCCATCTATGTGACCGAGACCGTGGCAGATCATCCGCAGCCTGCGCCGCGCGGTGATGGCCGGGTTCTTCTGTCTCAGTGACCCGGCCGCGCTGTTGCGCGGGTTGGCGAAAGGCGACTTACCCTCGGCGACAAGACCGGCGTTCAGATCCTCGAAATCGGCGACCCGGAAGAACACCTCGCCACGCACTTCCAGCACTGGAGGTATTGGGAATTCTTTTGTGCCGATGAGCTTTTCGGGAATGTCCTCAATGGTACGTGCATTGAGGGTGACGTCCTCGCCAGTCCGCCCGTCGCCGCGGGTTGCCGCCAGCGTCAGCAGGCCGGCCTCGTACCGCAGCGATGCAGCCACGCCGTCAATCTTAGGCTCGGCCAGATAGCGGTAAGACCCGCCGCCAAGAGCCTTGGCGACGCGGGCGTCAAACTCGCGCAGTTCGTTGAGATTGTAGGTATTGTCGATGCTGAGCATCGGCGGGTCGTGGCTGACCCTGGCGAAGCCTTCGACAGGCCGGCCTCCGACGCGCTGCGTTGGCGAAT
>DAOUYK010000006.1 GCA_030666145.1 Mycolicibacterium sp.
GCCCTGTCCCCATTTGGTGACCTGACGTTCCCACTTCCGGCAGACGAGCTTCCCTTCATCCAATCTGCCACCGTCATCAACAAGTAACGGTGCACTAGCGGTGTGCCCCGGTGATTCGGGTCTCTCCCACCTCGACGAATCTGGTGCGGCCCACATGGTCGACGTCACCGCCAAGGATGTCACCAAGCGTGTTGCCGTTGCCGAGGCGACAGTGCACACCCGCCCCGACGTCGTAGCAATTATCAGTGCCAACGGGCTGCCCAAGGGTGACGCCTTGGCCACCGCGCGGGTGGCCGGGATTTTGGCCGCCAAACGCACCGGCGAGTTGATTCCGCTGTGCCACCCGTTAGCGATCACCGGCGTCGATGTCGATTTCACCGTGGGCGATGCCGAAGATCCCGGGTCGGTGGGGGTCACCGCGACCGTGCGCACCGTGGATCGTACCGGCGTCGAGATGGAAGCGTTGACCGCTGTCAGCGTCGCAGCGCTGACGATCTACGACATGATCAAAGCGGTCGACCGGTCCGCGCGCATCGACGACATTCGCGTGGTGCGCAAAGAAGGCGGTAAGACGGGGCTATGGGTCCGGTGATGTCTGCGTGAGGCGATCCGGCTCGGTGATCATCGCCTCCACCCGGGCTTCCGTCGGCGTCTACGAGGACCGCAGCGGCCCGCTCATCGTGGACTGGCTCAACGCTCGTGGAATTGCAACCACTTCGCCCGTCATCGTCGCCGACGGTGACCCCGTGGAGTCGGCGCTTCGATCTGCGTTGCGCGACAATCACGACGTCATCGTCACCTCTGGTGGTACGGGCATTTCACCGACGGACTCCACACCGCAGGTGACTGCCGCGCTGGTGGACTATCAGATTCCCGGGCTCGCCGACGCCATCAGGCGCGCCGGGCTTCTGCAGGTGCCGACCTCAGTGCTTTCGCGGGGGGTGTGCGGCGTTGCCGGCCGAACGCTGATCGTGAACCTTCCCGGGTCCATCGGGGGCGTCCGAGACGGTCTCGGTGCACTTGCCGAGGTGCTAGAGCATGCGATCGACCAGCTGCGCGGCGGGGATCACCAACAATGACCGCCGTCGTCCGGGCCGCGCTCACCGATCAACTCATAGACACAACCGAACACCAAGCCCTGGTTTCGCATCACGCGGCCGGCGCGGTGGTGGTCTTCGCCGGTGTTGTTCGCGATCACGACGGCGGGCGAACCGTGATTCGCCTGGACTACTCCTCGCATCCATCGGCCGAACAGACACTGGCCGCCGTCGTCGACGAGATCGCGATCGACTGCAGCGGCGTCCGCGCCATTGCCGTCAGCCATCGGGTCGGCACCTTAAATGTTGGTGACGATGCGTTGATCGTTGCGGTGGCTGCCGATCATCGGCGTGCCGCCTTCGAGACATGCGCCCGCCTGGTGGACACCGTCAAAGAGCGGCTACCGGTGTGGAAGCACCAGTTCTTCGCCGATGGCACCGACGAATGGGTCAACTCCGCCTAATTGGACCGGACAGCCCAATCAGGCGGGGGGCAGCAACGGAGCCGCCGGATCAGCGGCGGGGATCGGAGCTGCCGCATCGGCGGCTACCGGAAGCGGCAGGCTCGGCGGTGGGCCACCGCGGGTGTCCGGCGTGGTCAGCGGACGCTGAGTCAGCGCCAGCAGGGCATCGCTGCCGGTGACGTCCTGGGTCTTGATCGCGTGCCAGATCTCCTTGAGATAGCTGACGTTCGGGCCTGAGTTGCCAGCGAGGCTGGGATCGGTCGTGGTACCGGGCGGCAGATTCTCTGGGCTTGTCAGGTGAGGAGTGCCCTCCGGCGCGGGGATCTCTCCGGTGATCGCCTGGTTGGCGACGCTGTGGGCCTCCTCGGGAATGTTCACACCCGCAAGCGGCGCCAACTGCTCGACTGGTGCGGGCGCCGCGACGAGATCCGTTCCCGGCATCGGTCCGGGGGGCAGTGCCGGGTCGATTGGCGCGGGCAGCAGCGGAGCGGCCTGCAGTGACAACGGCTGAAGCTGCTCCGCAGGAACTTGCGTGGCGTCCCAGTGGTCGGCCGCAGCGATAATCGTCTCCTCGACCGGGGGTGCCGGTGGCAGTGGTGCGTCCATGGGCACTGCGGCTGGTGGTGGTGGCGCGTCTACAGGTGCGGCTGGTGGCAGTGGTGCGTCCGCGGGTGCGGGTGCGGGTGGCAGTGGTGCGTCCATGGGCACTGCTGCTGGTGGTGGTGGTGCGTCCGCGGGCACGGGTGGCAGCGGAGCCGCCATTGCATCGACAGGCGCCGGGGGCGGAGGTGCGAACGGATCCAGCGGCGGCGGGGGCGGCAGCTCGCCATTCATGCCAGCCGCATCGAGTGGTTGCGGCTCGTCTTTGACCACGTCCCGTGGCGTTGCGGCCGACAGCGGCCCGCCGCACGACGGCCACGCACCCTTGCCCTGGGTTGCCAGGACGCGTTCAGCGACGGCGATCTGCTCGTCCCTGGTGGCGAGGTAGGCCGCGGGTGCGTACTCACCGCCGCCGTGACCGGACCAGGTGCCCGGCGAGAACTGCAGCCCACCGTGGTAGCCGTTGCCGGTGTTGATGGCCCAGTTTCCACCGGACTCACACCCGGCGACGCGATCCCACTCAGCGTCGGTGGCTGCAGCTGCCTGAGCGCACAGCGCTAAGGTGCTGCCACCAACGACTGCGCCGGTGAAGGCGACCTTGGCGACGTTCACAGTTGACGACTTGGGCTTGCGATGGCGTCCGCTCATAGGTGTATTCCTCTCTGAAAGCGCCCGCGAGGTCAGCTGTCGGGTTCGGGCTGGAGAGGTCGCCCGGCCGGCATCGTCGAAACGAAGACGGCTTCACCCCAAGGAACCAGACACGGCTCCGGGTCTGTGATGCTCGGTGGACCAGTGGGTCCCCCGCCTCCATCCAAGTTGTATCTGGTCGTCCCCAGGTACCAACGGATGGAGTTCGGCGCAGTTGGTCACCTGGGCGGGCCAGTCGGATTGTGGGGGTTGACTGGCCTGCGCACGACGGTAACTGCTCGCAGGAATCCCGTCATCTCGGGGGTACTACGGTGAAGCCGTTTGCGGCAAATCCTAAAAAAACTCTAAAACCCCAGGCGATCCCGTTGTTCCAGCAGGCGAGGCCAGCCTCTATCTCGCCGTAGCCATCCTGTTACGCTTCCGTTATGTGATGTAAATCACCATTTATAGCCACGGTTCGAGGGTCCGCTACCCGCCCGCAAATGGTGGAAGGACATCGATCGTCTGGGCGGCGTTAAGCGTCATATCCCGGTCCCGCACCGCGACCCCATCGCACAAGTATGAGCAACGGGCCAGAACAGTCGCCAGCCCGGCGTCACGTGACTGGAGCATGGCAACCAGGTTCGCCAGCGTCGCCCCCGCCGGCAGGTCAATCATCTCGGTCCCGGTGCCTGCCGCGGCGCGTGCCGCGGCGAAATAGCGGACCGTTACCCGCAGCCTGACGTTCGCCGGCACCGCCTAACCCCCGATCGCGCTCATCGGGCGATCGGGCTGGACGAAATCGGGGTCGTTGATTCCGTGCCCCGCTGCCTTAGCCCACATCGCCGCACGCCAACCCGCCTCGAGAGCATCGTCGTCCGCGCCCGCGCGCAACAGCGCGCGTAAATCGGTCTCCCGGGTCGCGAACAAGCAATTGCGGACCTGCCCGTCGGCGGTAAGCCTGGTTCGGTCACAGGCCGAGCAGAACGCCTCCGACACCGACGCGATGATGCCAACCTGCCCTATGACCTGTGCGCCACCCACGGCTGCAGAAACCTGCCATAGCTGAGCTGGCGCCGAGCCACGTGGGGTCCGGTCGGGTGTCAACGCGAAATGGCGCTGCAGCGTGCTGAGCACCTCGCCGGCGCCGATCGCGCGGTCTCGCTGCCACGAGTGGCCAGCGTCCAACGGCATCTGTTCGATGATGCGCAACTGGTAGCCGTGGCTCAGGCAGAAGCGAAGCAGAGTCACCGCATCCTCGAGGCCGGTGTCAGGATCAAGTACCGCATTGACCTTCACCGGGCTCAGCCCCGCAGCTCTGGCGGCGTGTAGTCCGGCCAGCACATCGGTCAACCGATCGCGGCGGGTGATCGCCGCGAAGTGAGCGGCATCGACGGTGTCCAGCGAGACGTTGATGCGGTCGAGGCCCGCCTCCTTTAGCCCGGCGGCACGGTGTTCCAGCCCGACCCCGTTGGTGGTCAGCGTGATCTCAGGGTGCGGAAGCAACGCCGCCGTCGCGGCGACGATGTCCTCAAGGTGGGGGACTACCAGCGGTTCGCCCCCGGTGAAACGCACGCTGGTGATGCCGAGGCGGGTGACCGCGATGCCAAGCAGCCGGGTCAATTCCTCGGGTCGCAACTTCTGTTCGCCGGGCATCCAGTCGAGCCCCTCGGCCGGCATGCAATAGGTGCAGCGCAGATTGCAAAGGTCCGTCAGGGAGACGCGCAGGTCAGTAGCGATCCGCCCGAACGTATCGATCAGCGGACCGTCAGTCGGTGCGGGCGCCAGCGGGCGATGTACCGACGGCAGACCGAGCGCGACAACAGTCACGGTGCGGCCCCCTGCGCGACGCCCACCGAATCCACCGGCACTATCTCCTTGCCCAGAGGCATCAGCGAAACGGGAATCAGTTTGAGGTTGGCCAGCGCCAGAGGGATTCCGATGATCGTGATGGCCATCGCGAACGCGCTGACGATGTGACCGATTGCCAGCCATACGCCGAATAGGACGACCCAGATGATGTTGCCGATAAGCGCGCCCGGGAGGGCGCCGGGCTTGTCGACGAGCGTGCGACCGAAAGGCCACAGCGCGTACGCCGCGATGCGGAATGAGGCGAACCCGAACGGGATCGTGATGATCAAGATGAAGCAGATGAGCGCTGCGAGCAGATAACCCAGCGCCAACCACAAACCGCCGAAGATCAACCAGATGACATTGAGTATGAGTCGCATATTCTTCCTCCAGCGGTGACTGCAGCCTACCGACATCAAGGTGCTAGCCGCGCTGGCGTCCGAGTAGGATCTCCTCGGACGCGTCCCAGCGCAGTTGGGACGCTTTAGTTATGTATCCAACGTTTTAGTTATGTATCCAATAGGTACAGACTTTTGTCGGCCACACATAGACAAGCAGGTGAGTTCAGTGCCAACCGGGCGGGTGAAGTGGTACGACGCCGAAAAGGGCTTCGGTTTCCTCTCGCAGGAAGACGGTGAAGACGTATACGTGCGGTCCTCGGCGTTGCCTGCCGGAGTGGAGGGTCTGAAGGCCGGCCAGCGCGTCGAGTTCGGCGTGGCCGTTGGCCGTCGCGGCCCCCAGGCGCTGAGCCTCAAGGTGATCGACCCACCGCCCAGCTTGACCAGGACCCGGCGAGAAGCCGCGGCGGCCGAGCACAAGCACACCCCAGACGAGTTGCACGGCATGGTCGAGGACATGATCACGCTGTTGGAAGGCGCGGTGCAGCCGGAGCTTCGCAAGGGTCGTTACCCGGACCGAAAGGTGGCTCGCCGAGTTTCGGACGTGGTTAAGGCTGTCGCCCGCGAGCTCGACGCTTAACCCGGCTGGCCCCATACCGTGCGCACCGACCACTCGGCGTGCGGAACGGGGAACTCGTTGCCCGCCTCGTCGCGAACCAGCGTGGGCAACTGCACGGCGACACCGGTGAGCCTTCCCCGCAGTGGGTCGACGGTCGGGATTGTTGCCGCCAGCCTGGCACCCGGCCGGAACTCCTCGATGACGTCGTCGTCTTCGTAGGCACGCAGCAGCACCCAAGGCGCCCGCGCAATGGCCAACGGCACCGAGAGCTGAACCGGGAACCTGCCGTTCACCGGCAGCTCGCCCTGTTCTTCGGGCACCACACAGTCGGTCGGATTGAACACCTCACAGAATCGGTAGGGGCCAACACGTGTCAGATGTCCGTGTGAGTACGCCGAGATTTCCGGCAGCTGCGGCCGATGATCGTGGGTCAGCCGCCATACCAGCATCCCGGTACCGATCGAGGCCAACACCGCTACCGCCGCGAGAACGGAGACAACACGTTTCACTCGGGCCCCACAGTCGTCATATCTGTCCGCAGACCCTCCTGCTCGGCCAGCACCGGACGATTGCCGCCTAGACCTGGTATTAACGACTGACCTCGGTAGCTCACGACCGTCTGGGCCAGGCCGATTATCAAGATGGCGGTGATCGTGGTGAACCCCACCCACAGATCGGTGTAGATCAGAACGCCGGTCGCGCCTCCCGCGACCCAGGCCAGCTGCAGCAATGATTCTGATCGTCCGAACGCCGATGCGCGCGACTCCTCGGGAAGGTCGTCTTGCAGCGTGGCGTCCAGCGAGGCTTTGGCTATCGCGCTAGCGCCGGCCGTGACCAGGGTCGCCGCGCCGGCGATCAGTAGGTTGCCGGTCACTGCGGTCGTCAGCGCCATGGCGGTGACCGCTACTGCGCACCGCACCACCAGCTGCGCGGGATGACCGAGAGTAAGGCGCGCTGCAGTGAAGTTGCCCGCGAAGTTGCCGACGACAGCCGCCGCGCCAATCAATCCCAGGATGCGCAGCTGTTCCCACCCGCCTGCGTCCTGCGCCTTGGCCACAAAAGCCGGATACAAGAACAGGAAACCAACCATCATCTTGACCGTGCAGTTGCCCCACAGAGCTGTGATGATATTTCTGCCCAAGGGTTGTCGAGCCCTCGCTGACCTGCGGACAGGTTCGGGATGGAGACGAAGCTCCCCGGACCCACCGTGGTAGCTGAGGGTGGTGGGGACCTCACCTTCGGTGACCTCCACCCACTTGGGGATTCGCATCGCCAAAGCCGCCCCGGCCACCGTCGCCGCCACCACGACGTACAGCGCACCCGGCATCTGGAAGAGATTGAAGCCCCACTCGGAGGCCGCAGCGATGCCGCCCCCGATCACAGTTCCGCCCAGCAGCCCGAACGTAGTTAGCCGAGAATTAACCCGGACCAGGTCGATCGTCGGTGGGAGCACTCGGGGAGTGACTGCGCCGCGCAGCACCGAGAAAGACTTCGACAAGACCATCATTCCGAGTGCGCACGGGTAAAGCGCCCAGGAGGGGAAGCTTCCAGTGGCACCGTCGTAGTTGGCGATGAGCACCACGGCTAGAAAGGTGCGCAATAGGAAAGAGGTGGCCAATGCCACGCGCCTACCGTGTTGCAGCCGGTCCAACGCCGGACCGATCAGCGGTGCGATGATCGCGAACGGGGCGATGGTGATGAGTAGATACAGGGCGACCTTGCCCTTGCTCTCACCGGTGGCGGCGGCGAAGAACAAAGTATTGGCTAGTGCTACGGCCATCGCCGCATCCACTGCGAAGTTCGCGACCACCGGCCACGTCAACGCAGTCAGCCCGGATTTGTCCGCACCGTCGGCGGTGGCGGCCCGATGCACGAGGTCATACATCCGCGAACCCATTTCCCGGCTACGCGCCGCCGCAGCACGCGTCACGGTCACTTTTTCGCCGTTACCGGCACCAGTCCGACCTGGCGGCGGTTCGCGACTGTCACGCCCCGGCCGACGGTAGCGGGTGCTGTCGTCCAGCGGCGGCAGCCATCGGTTTGCACTTGCATTCGATGGGCCGCGCTGAATTGCCGCTCGCGGGCCCGGTCTCGGCGTTGGGTCGCTGGGGTAGTTGGCCATCCCCGGGTGTTCGCTCGCAGGTGGACGCGGCGGGTAGTAGCGTTCATCAGGCTGACCGTCACGATCCCACTGGTCACGCCGCGGTCCGGTCACGTGTCGATTCTCCCCCATGCGGATGACAGTGGGCAGGCAGGCGGCCGGTGTGGCTACACCTTGTTCATGTCGGGCAAGATTGGAGGCGATGGACACCATGACCGAACCAGATCAACAGGACCCGGATGCAGGTCCGGCGCCTGACCCCGTGTTGGCTGCGACGGTCTGCGCAGCGGACGTCCCGCCAGAACTCGCGGCTGTGCTCAACGGCGCCGTCGAACAGGCCCGTGCGGCGGTCGTGGAGTTCAGCGGTGAGGAGACCGTCGGGGAATACCTCGGCGCCGGTTTCGAGGATCCGGCCGCGGCCACCCACCGCTTCCTCGCCCGGTTGCCCGGCTATCGCGGCTGGCAGTGGGCTGTCGTCGTCGCAGCCTGCCCCGGAGCTGCCCAGGCCACGATCAGCGAAGTAGTGCTGGTACCAGGTCCGACCGCACTGCTCGCGCCCGAATGGGTGCCCTGGGATGAACGTGTTCGCCCAGGCGACTTAGGGCCGGGTGATCTGCTTGCGCCCCCGGCCGACGACCCCCGCCTGGTGCCTGGATACATGGCCACCGGCGACCCAGACATCGACGACGTTGCCGCCGAGATCGGGCTTGGCCGTCGCCAGGTGCTGAGCCTGTGGGGTCGCGACGATGCCGCGCAGCGCTGGCACGACGGTGAACACGGTCCCGGTTCTGCGATGGCCAGAGCAACCCGGCGCAAGTGTCGCGATTGTGGCTTCTTCCTGCCGCTCGGCGGGGCACTCGGGGTGGTATTCGGGGTCTGCGCCAATGAGATCGCCGCCGACGGGCATGTGGTTGACGTCGAGTACGGCTGCGGGGCCCACTCCGACACTCCCGCGTCGTCCGGTACCGGGTCGCCGGTGTGTGACCCCTACGACGACGGTGTGCTGGACGTGGTAGAGCAGCGCGAGAGCTAACGCTCGGCGGCCTCCTTGATGCGGATAAGCGATGCGTTCATACCGTCTATCAGCTCCTGCTCGAAGTTCGGTACCCCGCCCATCAGGGAATTGACCAGCAGGTTCGACCCGGCCTTGACGCCGTTCTTGGCGTGCCTGGTCTCGATGAGCCGGGTGCCTGCCTCCGTCGGCTCGAGTTCGTAGCTCCACACGGTGCCGTTCTCGCTGACTCGAAACGCCAGTTTCTTCTCGGGGATCAACTCGATGATGCGGGAGGTGGTCGGCCAGAACAGGAAGCCGCGCCGGTTGAAATTGACCGTTCGGGCGCCTTTGCGCAGTCCACCTATCGGTTTCATCAGGAGGCACTGCGGACTCCATTGCGGCATGAGGCTCAGGTCGGAAACCAGCGTCCACACCTTGGACACCGGAGCGTTGATGTCGATCTGTGATTGCAGCACAGGGGCTGACATGGCTCCTCCTTAGTACACCGTTCAGGTCAGGCCGCCCTGGGCGCTCCGCGACCCTCGGCGCACCGCGTGACGTTGCCACAGAAATATCGATGTGCCAAGAACTCCGACGCCCAGGCCTGCAACGGTGATCGGTCGCCAGTCCTGCAGCGAGGTCACCGTGAAGGCGAGCGCCGCGGCGACCAACCAGCCACAGGTGATGACCACGATGACAGGCCACGGTGCCAGCAGTGCCGCGGGGAGCGCCGGGGGCTGCGGAGGTTGGGTCGCACTCATACCCTGAACGTAGCCGATGGTCGGCGTAGTCCGGATGGCTGCTGGGTAGTCTCGAGGCCGTGAGAGCCGTCGAATTCGTTGTCGGTGTCGTTGTTGATCCCGACGTTGATCCCGACGAAAACCTCTGATGGCCAACGGCGTTAATGTCGTCGACATCGTCGACTCGGCTGACCACCGACTCGACGACTTCCGCGACCTCAACAGCGTCGACCGCCGCCCGGACCTGCCTACCGGCAAGGGGTTGGTGATCGCCGAGGGTGTGCTGGTGGTTCAGCGCATGCTGGCTTCCCGGTTCGCTCCGCGTGCGCTGCTGGGAACCGACCGACGGCTCACCGAACTCGCTACGAGCCTCAACGACTGCGACGCGCCCTTCTACCGAGTTAGCGCCGAAGTGATGGCGGGCGCGGTGGGCTTCCATCTCAATCGGGGAGTGCTGGCATCAGCCTCGCGCGCCAGGGAGTTGACGTTGCCGCAGGTTCTTGACGGTGCTACGACGGTCGCGGTACTCGAAGGGGTGAACGACCACGAAAACCTCGGTTCGGTGTTTCGCAACGCTGCGGGTCTGGGTGTCGATGCTGTGATATTCGGCAGCGGATGCGCCGACCCGCTGTACCGGCGGGCGGTGCGGGTCTCGATGGGACACGCGTTGCTGGTGCCTTTTGCCAAAGCGAAGACCTGGCCGAATGACCTGAAGCTCTTGCAGGATGTTGGGTTTCGCGTGCTGGCGATGACGCCTGACCCCAGAACGCCGCTACTTGCTGACGCGATGGCAGGGCTGGCCGGGCAGCGGGTGGCCCTGCTGGTCGGTGCGGAGGGGCCCGGCCTTCAAGAACCGACCATGCGGCTGAGCGACAAGCGGGCGCGTATCCCGATGTCGGGGGGTACCGACTCCCTCAACGTTGCGACTGCGGCGGCGCTGGCGTTCTACGAGCGGGATCGGCAGCTGGATAGACTCCGGCGGGTGGGGACAGAATGACTGACGATGCCACGCCCTGGGCAACCGGGCTGACGGTGGCGATGTTCGTCGCCGCGGTGATCGCAGCGGCAATCGTCGTTCTCAGCATCGGTTTGGCGCGGGTCCATCCGCTACTTGCCGTCGGCCTCAATCTGGTCGCAGTTGGGGGGCTCGCTCCCACGGTGTGGGGATGGCGCAGAGTGCCCGTGTGGCGGTGGTTCGTGCTCGGGTCAGCTGTTGGCGTCGGGGGCGCCTGGGTGACGCTGCTAGCTTTGGCCGCCGCTGGATCGAACGCCTAGTAAAACGTCTTCCCATGCCGGTACGGCTGGCCGGCCCTTCTTCGGGCGCGGTGGCTTGATCGTAGGCGGTGGTTCGGGCGCCTCGGTGGGCGTCGTAAGGGGGCTGTCGGGCTCGTCGAGCGACAACTGCGCCACGGGAGCCAAGGGCCGCAGCGGACGGGCGAAGCTCGGGTCGATCAGTTCGTGGGCCGCGTCGTCGAAGGCCGTGACCGTTCCGCCGTGCGCGCCCGGCGTGAACCGGAAGTGCGCCTGAAGTTCAGACCTACCCGCTGTCCATCCCATCTGCACAGTCCAGCGCCCATCCTCGTTGCGCCAGGCGTCCCACGCTGTGGCCTCGGGGTCGAGGCCGCGCGCCACCAGTTCGGTGGACACCGTCTCCCGCAGGGTCAGAACTGACGGCCCGTCGGGGAGCACTGGGTGGGCTGCCGTGGCGAGTTCGGCGGCGCGGGCGCGCTCCAGAAGCACCGGATGGGCGAACCGCTCAACTCGTGAGATGGACGCTCCAGACGCCGTTGCGACCTGCTGGATGGATGCTCCCGAGCGGATCTTTGCCTGAATGTCTCTGGGGTGCAGCATATTTGGGACCTCGACATCGATCGCGGTTTGACTGGAACCGGCGTAGTCGCCGCGCACTGCGGCCTCAAGTCGCGCGTCGGAGTTCAGCGCGAACTTCTCCCCGGAATCGTCGGATTCACAGATGATTTGCCGGGTGTCGGTGTCGAGTCCGACGACTTTGAGTTCTCGCATTGCGGCCTCCTCCAGGCTGATGCCGAGCCCGATACGCAGGCCACATTACTGCGTTATGAGTCCGTAACCCCGGTGACACGCTGCGTTTGTCGCGACTAAAGCCGCTCGGTGTCTTCTGTCGCGACTAAAGCCGCTCGGTCACCCAGTCGATGCACTGAGTCAGAGCACTGACGTCGTCAGGCTCGACGGCCGGGAACATCCCGACGCGGAGCTGGTTACGCCCAAGCTTGCGGTAGGGCTCAGTGTCGACGATGCCGTTGGCCCTCAATATCGACGCTACGGCTCCGGCATCTACGGCATCGGAGAAGTCGACGGTGCCCACGACCTGTGAGCGCAGCGCCGGGTCAGAGACGAACGGGGTGGCGAACGACGACGTCTCGGCCCACGAGTACAGGCGGCTCGACGAGTCGGCGGTCCGCTTCGTGGCCCAATCTAGGCCACCGTTGTCGAGCAGCCAGTCGATCTGTTCGGCGAGCAGTACCAGCGTTGCGATCGCCGGGGTGTTGTAGGTCTGGTTCTTGACGCTGTTCTCGATCGCGATGGGTAGTGACAGGAACTCGGGCACCCACCGCCCGCTGCCGGCGACGGCCTCGACCCGGGCCAAAGCGGCGGGCGACATCAACGCGATCCACAGCCCGCCGTCGCCGGCGAAATTCTTCTGCGGGGCGAAGTAGTACACGTCGGTGTCGGTGATGTTCACCGGCAGGCCACCGGCCGCCGAGGTGGCGTCGATCGCGATCAGGGCGCTGCCGGACCCCTGGGGGCGTTCTGCTGGAACTGCTACCCCGGTGGAGGTTTCGTTGTGCGCCCACGCGATGAGGTCGACGGTCGGATCCGACACCGGTTTGGGTGCGCTACCCGCATCGGCCTTGACGACGATGGGCTCACCGACGAACGGGTTCTTGGCGACGGCCGAGGCGAACTTCGTGCTGAACTCGCCGTAGGTCAGATGTAGCGAGCGCTTGTCGATCAGTCCGAACGCCGCGGCGTCCCAGAATGCGGTGGACCCGCCGTTGCTGAGGATCACCTCGTAGCCGCCGGGTAGCGAGAACAGCTGTCGAAGACCCTCGCGTACGCGGGCCACCAGGTTCTTGACCGGAGCCTGTCGATGCGATGTCCCGAATATGTCTCCGGCCGCCACCAGTGCCTGCAGTTGTTCGGCTCTGACCTTGGAGGGGCCGCAGCCGAATCGGCCATCTGCGGGTTTGAGGTCGGGCGGGATGGTCAAGGTAATTGAGGCGTCGGCCATGTTGGCAAGCGTAAGACCGGCGATCAGGCGGCCATGATGCGGGCACCGCCAGCGGCGACGGCCACGATGTGTCTAGGGCGCTGCGCGGCAACCGGCTGTGACCCCGGTCACGTGTGATGCAGATAGCCCGGCAGCGCCACATCTGGCGAAACTCCCTGTTCAATTCCTGGGACCGCGGGTACTGTACTTAGACAACCGGCAGGCGAATGTAAACTTTAGGGGAGGCTCACTAATGGCTGCCAAGACCGCTAAAACGCCTATCATCCGGCGCTGGCGCAAGAACATGGAGCTAGGCGACAGCACGCAGGACCAGGCATACATCGACCTGCTGAACACCCTGTCCGAGGGGTCTGTGCGTCGTAGTTTCAACCCCTACACCGACATCGTTTGGGACGCGCCCGAATTTGCGGTAATCCCCAACGACACCCGATGGGTACTGCCGGGATCCGACCTGGTCGGCCGTCATCCCTGGTACACGTCCCAGCCGATCGAGAGGCGGATCGAGATCGGGATGTGGCGCCAGGCAAATATCGTCAAGGTCGGCCAGCAGTTCGAGTCGATGCTGATCCGCGGTCTACTGAACTACGCCTTCTGGGTGCCCAATGGCTCCCCGGAGTATCGGTACTGCCTGCATGAGTCGGTCGAAGAGTGCAACCACACCATGATGTTCCAGGAGATGGTGAACCGCATCGGTGATGACGTGCCGGGAATGTCGCGGGTGCTCAGGTGGCTGTCGCAGTTCATCCCGCTGGCCGCCGGCCCCTTGCCCATCGTGTTCTTCTTCGGGGTGCTCGCCGGCGAGGAGCCCATTGACCACACCCAGAAGGATGTGCTGCGGGAGGGCAAGGCGCTGCATCCGATCATGGAGCGTGTGATGGCGATCCACGTGGCCGAGGAGGCCCGGCACATCTCGTTTGCGCACGAGTATCTGCGCAGGCGTGTCCCCAACATGCCGCGTCGCAAGCGGTTCTGGTTGTCGCTGCACGTGCCGATCATCATGCGTGTTCTCTGCCAGGCGATCGTGAAGCCACCGAAGTCGTTCTGGACAGAATTCGACATCCCGAGTTCGGTCAGAAAAGAAGTGTTCTTCCAGTCGCCCGAGTCCCGGCAGTACCTGCGTGACATGTTCGGTGATGTAAGGATGCTGTGCCACCAGACTGGCCTGATGAATCCGGTCGCGAAGCTGATTTGGCGGATCTGCAAGATCGACGGCCAGCCCAACCGCTACCGCAGCGAGCCCGCGCGTCGGCCCATGGTGACCGCCGCCTAGGCGCTCATCGTCGGCGCCTCCCCTAGGAATCCCAGTGCCTCACGTCATCACTCAGTCGTGCTGCAGCGACGGGTCGTGCGTCTACGCATGTCCGGTGAACTGCATCCACCCGTCGCCGGACGAGCCGGGATTCGGCACTGCCGAAATGCTCTACATCGACCCGGTGGCATGCGTGGACTGCGGCGCCTGCGTGGCCGCCTGCCCGGTCGGCGCGATCGCCTCCGAGTCTCGGCTGACCGAGCAACAGTTGCCGTTCGTCGAGTTGAACGCGGCGTTCTATCCGGTGCGGGAAGGCAAACTGCCGCCGACTTCGAAGTTGGCGCCGGTGCCCGAAGCGCCGGTGGTGAACCCACGGGTGGCCGGCCCATTGCGGGTCGCCGTCGTCGGCTCGGGGCCTGCTTCCATGTACGCCGCCGACGAACTGCTCACCCAGCAGGGCGTCCGGGTCAACGTCTTCGAAAAGCTGCCCACGCCCTACGGTCTGGTGCGCGCGGGTGTGGCTCCTGACCACCAGAGCACCAAGGGGGTGACGCGGCTCTTCGACAAGATCGCCGCGAAGCGCGGACTTCGCTTCTACCTCAACGTCGAGGTGGGATCGCATCTGACACACGAGGAACTTCTCGAACACCACCACGCGGTGTTGTACGCCGTCGGCGCACCCCATGACCGCCGTCTCGAGGTAGACGGCATGGGCCTGCCGGGCACGTCCACCGCCACCGAATTAGTTGCATGGATCAACGGGCATCCCGACTTTAGAAACCTGCCGGTCGATCTGAGTGGTGAACGCGTCGTTATCGTCGGTAACGGGAACGTGGCGCTGGACGTTGCACGGATACTGATCACCGACCCGAAAACGCTGCTGCGTACCGATATAGCTGACCATGCACTGCGCGCGCTGCAGGAATCGAAGGTGCGGGAGGTCGTGATCGCGGCCCGTCGAGGGCCGGCCGCTTCGGCGTTCACGCTGCCCGAAATAATCGGCCTCACCTCTAACTACGACGTCGTGCTCGACACCGCTGATCGCGATCTCGTAATTGACGACCTCTCCAACGAAGCCGACCGATGGACGCACAATAAGCTGGAGATTCTCGCAAAACTGGGCGACGCCGCGATCCCATCATCAGGGGCCCGGATTCGGCTTGCATACAACTTGACGCCGACACGGGTGCTCACGGAGACAGCGACTGCGGAAAGAGCCAATGGCATCGAGTTCGCGGTGAGTGGCACCGACGAAACTCAGGTGATTTCAGCTGGCCTGGTGTTGACGTCAATCGGATACCGGGGCAAGCCGATTCGCGCCCTACCGTTCGACGAGGTCGCTGCGGTGGTTCCCAGTGATGCGGGACGGGTGGTCGATCCGGGCACTGCCCAACCCGCGCGCGGCAGCTATGTGGCGGGGTGGATCAAGCGTGGTCCAACTGGCTTTATCGGAACCAACAAATCCTGCGCCGCAGAGACGGTGCACAGTCTGGTGGCCGACTACAACGACGGATTGTTGATCGATCCCGTGCACAAAATAGCTGCGCTGGATCGGTTCGTGCGGGGCCGGCGGCCGGAGATGATCGACGCTGCGGGATGGAAAGCGATCGACGAGGCCGAGATCGTGCGTGGCGGCGAGCAGCGGCCTCGCGACAAGTTCACGACCAACAGCGACATGCTCGAAGCCGCCGCCGCCGCGCCCGAACCACCGGCGCATCGGCGTCTGCTGACCGGCTTGCCTCGCCGTGCGCGCAGGGCGGTGACGCCCGGGAGACTCCGCTAGCTGTCGCTGTCCGGCTCTCGATAGAGACCGGTGGAGGGTAGGAAAGTCAACGCGAACCAACGCTGCGGGAGTCGCTGAGCCTCGACTGCGGGCTGGTTCTGGTCATGCCAGGTCGAGGAGATCCCAGCCCTGGACCGACTCAGGTGCGCGCGGAGCCGGGCCGACGTAGATCGCCGACGGCCGCACGAGCTTGCCCAGCCGCTTCTGTTCAAGGATGTGGGCGCACCAGCCCGCGGTGCGGGCACAGGTGAACATTGCGGGCATCATTCTGGGCGGCACCTGTGCGAAGTCGAGGATCACCGCCGCCCAGAATTCGACGTTGGTCTCGATGGCCCGGTCGGGGCGGCGCTCCCGCAATTCGGCTAATGCGGCCTGCTCCAGAGCGGCCGCCACCTCGTAGCGAGGCGCCGCCAGGCGTTTGGCGGTCGCACGCAGCACCCGCGCTCGCGGATCCTCGGCTTGGTACACCCGGTGTCCGAAGCCCATCAGCTTTTCGTTGCGGTCCAGGATCCCCTTGACCACCGCCCGCGCATCGCCGGTCTTGTCAGCCTCCTCGATCATCGGGATCACCCGTGCGGGAGCACCCCCGTGCAGAGGTCCGCTCATGGCACCGATCGCACCTGACAGCGAGGCGGCCACGTCGGCGCCCGTGGACGCGATCACCCGTGCGGTGAAGGTGGACGCGTTCATGCCGTGCTCGGCGGCGCTCACCCAGTAGGCATCGATGGCCTCGATATGGCGTGGGTCGGGCTCGCCCTGCCATCGGGTCATGAATCGCGCGGTGACGGTGTTGCGTTCGTCGACAATGCTCTGAGGCACCGCGGGTTGATAGATGCCGCGCGCGGACTGGGCGACATAAGACAGTGCCATCACCGAGGCGCGAGCGAGTTGATCGCGAGCCGTCTGATCGTCGATGTCCAGCAGCGGCGGGTAGCCCCAGATCGGCGCCAGCATCGCCAAACCTGCCTGGACGTCTACTCGGACGTCGCCGCTGTGGATCGGCAGCGGGAACGGTTCGGCAGGCGGCAGGCCTTGCCCGAACTGACCGTCGACGAGCAGCCCCCATACATCGCCGAAGGTCACGTGGTGTGCGACCAGGTCCTCGATGTTGACACCGCGGTAGCGCAGCGCCCCGCCGTTCTTGTCAGGTTCGGCGATCTCGGTCTCGAACGCCACCACGCCCGCCAACCCGGGAGCAAAATCCTTCGGTACCGCAGTCATCTGTTGATCCTTGCATCTGGCTCCCGCGGAGAAACGGAGACTCCGGATCCCGCGGCAAAATGGACCGGCCGACGCTCCGGCTGCGGCGTAGCGTTGTCGTGTGGGGACTTCTGATGAATTGGCCCGGATGCGGGTGGAGTACGGAGCTGCGGAGAAGGACGGCAGTGGTGATCTAGACGCCAGCTGGCTGGACGTCGGCTGGGTGGCGCTGTTGGGCAGCTGGATGTCGGAGGCCGAACAGGCGGGTATATCCGAGCCCAACGCGATGGTCGTCGGGACCGTCGACAGCAGCGGCAGGCCCGTCACCCGCACCGTGCTGTGCAAGAGCGTGGATGAATCTGGCATCTCTTTCTTCACCAACTACGATTCCGACAAGGGTGTGCAGTTGGCCGCGACCCCATATGCCTCGGCGACCTTCCCCTGGTATGCGCTGGGACGGCAGGTGCACGTCCGCGGCCCGGTCACGAAGGTCACGCTCGAGGAGACTGCCGAATACTGGGCACGCCGGCCGCGCGGGTCTCAGCTGGGGGCCTGGGCGTCGTTGCAGAGCAGACCGATCCCGTCGCGCGCCGCATTGCTCCAACAGCTAGCCGAGGTCACCGAGCGTTTCTCCGATGTCGACGACGTTCCGCTGCCGCCGCATTGGGGTGGCTACTTGATCGCCCCTGAGGCGGTCGAATTTTGGCAAGGCCGGGAGAACAGGGTGCACAACAGGATTCGTGTTCGCGGCTCGGTGATCGAACGCCTGCAGCCCTAGCTGATGAATTCGTCGTGATCGACCTGTGTGACCCTCCGCGCGCGTTACTGCGGCAATGGGACTACCTTTTTAAGGCAGACTTAGCGATTTCCCGACAGATCCAACAAAGACAGAAGGGATCCCCGTGGCCGATAACGCCGAAGCCGGGCAAGAACACGCCACCCTGAAATACCCGGGTGGCGAGGTCGAACTTGACATCGCCCACTCCACAGAGGGAGCCGATGGCGTCGCTCTGGATGCGTTACTGGCTAAGACGGGTTACACAACCTACGACAGCGGTTTTGTCAACACCGCTCCCACCAAGAGCGCGATCACCTACATCGACGGTGATGCCGGAATTCTGCGATACCGCGGTTACCCCATCGAGCAGTTGGCAGAGAAGTCGACGTTCATCGAGGTCAGCTACCTGTTGATCTACGGTGAGTTGCCCACGGCTCAGGAACTGGAGAAATTCACCACTCAGATCCAGCGGCACACCCTGCTCCACGAGGACCTCAAGCGCTTCTTCGACGGCTTTCCGCGCAATGCGCACCCGATGCCGGTGCTGTCCAGCGCCGTCAACGCGCTGAGCACCTTCTACCAAGACTCGCTGGATCCCTTCGATCCCAAGCAGGTCGAGCTGTCCACCATCCGGCTGCTGGCCAAATTGCCGACGATCGCGGCCTACGCCTATAAGAAGTCCGAGGGGCAGCCGTTCCTATACGCCGACAACTCGCTGACCCTGGTCGAGAACTTCCTCCGGATGACGTTCGGATTCCCGGCCGAGCCCTACGAGGTCGATCCGGAGATCGTACGAGCACTCGACATGCTGTTCATTCTGCATGCCGACCACGAGCAGAACTGCTCGACTTCGACGGTGCGCCTGGTCGGGTCCTCGCAGGCTAACCTGTTCACCTCGATCTCCGGTGGTATCAACGCACTGTGGGGCCCGCTGCACGGTGGCGCGAACCAGGCGGTGCTCGAGATGCTGGAGAAGATCCGCAGGGAGGGCGGCGACGTCGCCTCATTCGTCGAACGGGTGAAGAAACGCGAAGAGGGCGTGAAGCTGATGGGCTTCGGTCACCGCGTGTACAAGAACTACGACCCCAGGGCGCGCATCGTCAAGGAGCAGGCGGACAAGATCTTGGCGAAGATCGGCGTCGATGACCAGTTGCTCGACATCGCCAAGTCGCTCGAAGAGATCGCGCTGACCGACGACTTCTTCATCGAACGCAAGCTCTACCCGAACGTCGACTACTACACGGGCGTGATCTACCGGGCGATGGGTTTCCCCACGCGGATGTTCACCGTGCTGTTTGCGCTGGGCCGGTTGCCGGGGTGGATCGCCCACTGGCGGGAGATGCACGGCGAGCCCAACAAGATCGGCCGCCCGCGCCAGATATACACCGGCTACACCGAGCGCGGCTACGCCGCGTTGGACAGTCGGTAAATGCCGGGTCCGGTTACGGCCAGAGCCCGTTGATCGCAGAATACTTAGAGCAGCAAGTGCGGTGTGACTGACACCATCGTCGAGTCGCTGAGCCCGCGGCGCAAGGCCGTCATCTTGGCCTCGTGCTGCCTGAGCCTGCTGATCGTCTCCATGGACGCGACGATTGTCAACGTCGCGATACCGAGCATCCAGGCAGACCTGACCGCCACGCCGGCGCAGATGCAGTGGGTCATCGACGTTTACACGCTGGTGCTGGCGTCGTTGTTGCTGTTGTCGGGTGCCATTGCCGACCGATTCGGCCGACGACGCACCTTCCAGGTGGGATTGTCGGTCTTTGCCGTCGCCTCTCTGTTATGCAGCCTGGCACCGAACATCGAAACCCTGATCGCCGCACGGCTACTGCAGGCGATCGGCGGCTCGATGCTCAATCCCGTCGCGATGTCGATCATCACCCAGGTGTTCACCGGTCGGGTGGAGCGGGCGCGGGCGATCGGCATCTGGGGTGGTGTCGTCGGCATCTCGATGGCGCTGGGCCCGATCGTGGGCGGCGTGCTCATTGAGTACGTCGGCTGGCGGGCCGTGTTCTGGATAAATCTGCCGATATGCGCGGTAGCGATACTGTTGGCCGCAATCTTTGTGCCCGAATCCAGGTCGACCTCCATGCGCAGCGTGGACCCCGTAGGCCAGGCCCTAGCGGTGACCTTCCTGTTCGGCATGGTGTTCGTTCTCATTGAGGGCCCGGCGCGGGGCTGGGGCGAACCGGACGTCGTTGCCGTAAGCGTCATCGCTGCGCTGGCTTTCGTGGCCTTCCTGCGCTACGAAGCCAGACGTGCCGATCCGTTCATCGACCTGCGGTTTTTTCGCAGCATCCCCTTCTCGTCGGCGACCATCATCGCGGTGTCTGCTTTCGCGGCTTGGGGCGCGTTCCTGTTCATGATGTCGTTGTATCTGCAAGGCCAGCGAGGATTCTCGGCGTTGGACACTGGCCTGATCTATCTGCCGCTGGCCTTCGGCGCGCTCATCTTTGCCCCGCTTTCGGGTCGCCTCGTCGGCCGATTCGGCGCCCGCCCCTCCCTGCTGACCGCCGGAACCTTGATGACCGCAGCGACGCTGATGCTCACCCAACTCAGCGCTGATACTCCGGTGTGGCAACTGCTGGTGGTCTTCGCGGTATTCGGGATCGGCTTCTCGATGGTGAATGCGCCCATAACTAACGAGGCGGTCAGCGGGATGCCGTCAGACCGTGCCGGCGCTGCCTCAGGGATTGCTTCAGCCAGCCGTCAGGTAGGTGTGAGTGTGGGTGTGGCATTGTGCGGTTCGGTTGCCGGTGCCGCGCTCGCGGATCCGACCATCGACTTCGCCCGTACCGCCCGGCCGCTGTGGCTGATATTTGCCGGCGTCGGTGTGCTGATTTTCGCGCTGGGCTTTTACTCGACATCATCGCGCGGACTGTGTTCAGCCGAACGACTCGCACCGCTGATCGCCGGGCAGCCGGGTGGCAGCCCGGGCGCCCGCTAGCTCTCTAGTACTGCCATCGCGGCGTTGTGTCCGCCGATGCCGGACACGGCGCCGCCGCGATGAGAACCTGAGCCGCACAACAAGATCCGGTCGTGGTCGGTTTCCACGCCCCAGCGGCGGGCAGGGGTGTTCAATGGTTCGCCGTCCTCGACGAATGGCCACCTGAGCGCTCCGTGGAAGATGTTGCCGGCCGTCATCGCCAACGTCTGCTCAAGGTCTGCGGTCGTCTCGGTCTCGATGCATAGCCGCCCGGCCGAGTCGCGCATCAGCACATCTTGAACTGGCTCGGCGAGAACCGAATTCAGCGAGTCCAGCAGTGCGGCCGTCAGCCGGTCGCGCATCCGATCGGGGTCGCTTGCGGCCAACCGGTGCGGAGTATGGAGGCCGAACGCGGTCAACGTATGAGCACCCGCGCGGCGCAACTCGTCAGACAGGATAGTGGGATCGGCCAATGAGTGGCAGTACACCTCACACGGGAGCGGGTCGGGTAGTTCCCCGGCCGAAGCTCGGCCGAAGGCGGCGTCGAGCTGACGGTAGCTCTGATTGATGTGGAAGGTTCCGCCGAAGGCCTGCTCCGGTGTGACGGTGTGGTCGGCCAGGCGCGGGAGGCGCCGCAGCATCAGGTTGACTTTAACCTGGGCGCCCGGCGTCGCAGCCGGCTCGAGGTTACCGGTCAGCCGGGCTAGCACCGCAGGCGTCACATTGGCCAGTACAACGCGGCCGCGAACGCCGTAGTCCTGGCCACCGCGTCGGTAGCTCACCTCGCCGTCGGGCGTGATCGCGTAGACGTCGGCCCCGGTGGTGATTTCGGCCCCATGAGAGGCCGCCGCAGCGGCCAGGGCACCGCTTACCGCACCCATCCCACCGACCGGAACGTCCCAGTTGCCGGTGCCACCGCCGAGTAAGTGGTACAGAAAGCAGACATTCTGCGTCAGCGACTCCTCATCGGCGCGCGCAAACGTGCCGATCAGCGCGTCGGTTGCCATCACGCCGCGCACGAGGTCGCTGGCCACCGCACCGGTGATCGCGTGCCCGATCGGAGTACAGATCAGCGTCTCCCATGCTGTCTGCGCCTCGGCGCCGTGGCCGATGACGTGCCGACGAGCCTGCTCGCGAGTGCGCAGCGGTTCGATGAGCGTCGGCCACAGGGGTTCGGTCACTAGCCGGCACCGCCGGTAGAAGTCGGCGAAACCGTTCTCGTCGGCTTCGGCGCCGACAGCGCCGAAGGTGCTGCGCGGCCCGATCAGCAGGCCGGTGCGTCCACCAAAGGCCGGATCGGGGGTGTAGGACGAATAGCGGCGCCGCACCAACTCAATGGGTGCGCCCAGGTCCTCGACGATGCGCGCAGGCAGCAGGCTGACCAGATAGGAGTAGCGCGAAAGCCGCGCATCCACGCCGTTGAAGGCGCACGCTGACACTGCGGCGCCGCCGACGTGGTCGAGGCGCTCCAGTAACAACACCCGTTGTCCGGCCTGAGCCAGATAGCCCGCGGCCACCAGTCCGTTGTGCCCGCCCCCGACTATGATCGCGTCGAATTGTGCCTCCGTCACTCTGATCATTGAACTCGTGGGGGCATCAAGGTTGCGCGCCGGCCCGGGATACCAAGTAACGCACGTCTACTTTTTGGTGGCATGTCGCCAGGCGGATTCGCAATAGACGACCAGCCGGAGGGACGTGGCCAAGTGTTGAGCCCACCCGACTACGGTGTGTTCGGTGACGAGAAAACCTGAGATCGACTTCCCTGACGGCCCGGCCCCGACCGAATTGGTGATCGAGGACATCGTGGTCGGCAACGGCCTCGAAGCCGTCCCCGGCGCCAACGTGGAGGTGCACTACGTCGGTGTCGAATATGACACTGGTGAGGAGTTCGACAGCTCCTGGAACCGGGGCGAGTCCATCGAGTTCCCGCTGCGGGGCCTCATCCAAGGCTGGCAGGACGGCATCCCGGGAATGAAGGTCGGCGGACGGCGCAAACTGACGATCCCGCCCGCGCAGGCATACGGTCCGGCCGGCGGCGGGCACCGGCTTGCCGGCAAGACGCTCATCTTCGTGATTGACCTGTTGGCCGCGCCCTAGCCCCGACGACTGAGCCCGCGGGCACGAACCTACTGCTGCCTGAGGACGAATCCCACGCCGCGAACTGTGTGCAGCAGCCGCGGCGCACCATTGGCCTCGAGTTTGCGTCGGAGGTAGCCGATGAAGACGTCGACCACGTTGGTGTCGGCTGCGAAGTCGTAACCCCATACCAATTCGAGGAGCTGCGCGCGAGACAAAACGGCGGTCTTATGCTCGGCCAGGACGGCCAGCAGATCGAACTCTCGCTTGGTCAGGTCTACGTCGACGCCGTTGACGCGTGCCCGCCGACCAGGGATGTCGACCTCCAGGGGGCCGACCGCGATGGTCTCCGACGAAAACGTCGCTGTCGACCCTCGCCTGCGTAACAGCGCCTTGACGCGCGCCACCAGCTCCGCCAGCACGAAAGGCTTCACCAGGTAGTCGTCAGCACCGGCCTCCAGGCCGGCGACCCGATCGTCGACCGAGGATCGCGCCGACAGCACGCACACCGGCACGTCGTTGTCCATCGCGCGAAGCGCGGTCACGACCGAGACGCCGTCGAGTACTGGCATGTTGATGTCGAGCACGATCGCGTCGGGTCGGGTTTCGGTGGCGCTGCGCAGCGCTTCTGCCCCGTCGACCGCGGTGAAGACCTCGAATCCGGACAGCCGCAGTCCTCGTTCGAGAGAGGCGAGGACGTCAGGATCGTCATCGACAACGAGCACTTTGAGCGAGCCCACACCACTGTCCATGCCAGCAATCTTGCCCGATGAACCGGCTCACACGCGGGATGCTGTGCCCGAGTGCCCTTTGCGCGCCAGCCGACGGTGCGGCTAAGACTTCGCCGAGTCTGCGGTGAGATCGCGATTTTTTCCCGGCAGGCGATCTGTGAGCCGCGTCGGCGCTAACGGAAGTCGGCGAAGAAGCTGGCCAGATCGTCGACGAACAGTTCGGGCTGCTCGAAGGCAGCGAAGTGCCCGCCGCGCGGCATGTCTGTCCAACGGGTGATGTTGTAGTTGTTCTCGCACCAGTGCCGCGGCGAGCGCAGGATCTCCTTCGGGAAGGATGCCACGCCGGTGGGGAGGGTGACCGGGTCGCCGCCAGCGAAGCTCCCGAAGCTTTCCCAGTACAGCCGAGCCGACGACGCTCCGGTGCCGGTGGCCCAGTACAACATCACGTTGTCAAGCAATTCGTCCTTGGACAGCACATTTTCGGGATGACCATCACAGTCCATCCACGAGCAAAATTTCTCGACGATCCAGGCTAATTGTCCGACTGGCGAGTCGACCAAGCCGTAGCCCAACGTCTGTGGTCGGGTCGACTGTTGCTTGGCGTAGCCCGAATCCCACTTCTGGTAGTGGCTGACGCGCTCGAGAGCGGCGGCCTCCTCCGATGTCAGCTCGCCGAGATCCTTTGGACGCCGGCCGAACGGCATGTTGGTGTGGATGGCCACGCAATGGCGACCGTTGCGGCCGATCTGGGTGGTCACCGCCGCGCCCCAGTCGCCGCCCTGCGCGCCGTAACTCTGGTACCCCAGTGCCCCCATCAACTCGTCCCAAGCCCGAGCTATGCGCTCGACCCCCCAGCCGCTGGCAGTCGGTTTTCCAGAGAATCCGTAGCCGGGCAGGGACGGGCATACGACGTCGAAACCGGAGTCGTTGAGCGGTTCGATGACCTTGTGGAACTCGACGATCGATCCGGGCCAGCCATGGGTGATGATCAGCGGGAAGGCATCTTCGCGCGTGGAGCGTTGATGTATGAAGTGAATCTTCAGCCCGTCGATTTCGGCAGTGAACTGGTCGAAGCGGTTGAGTGCGGCTTCCCTTGCCCGCCAGTCGTACTCCTGCGCCCAGTACCCGGCCAGTTCGCGGGTGTAGTCCAGCGGGATGCCCTGGCTCCAGTCGTCCACACATTCGGGGTCGGGCCATCGGGTGCGCTCCAACCGGTGCTTGAGGTCGGCTAGGACGTCATCGGGGATAGCGATTCGGAACGGGTGGATGTCGGCCATGGTGCAGTCAGGATAGTCGGTCGCCAAACTCCAGCAGCGTGTAAGCACCGCGGATCTGTCTTGTCAAGGGCAGCTGCCAGAAGGCGGGAAACAGCGTCCTGAAGAAGAGGCCGCGTCCCTGAGGAATCGGCAGGTCATGAACCGCGCGGATACCAGGCACCGTGTGGGCCAGGCCCGCCAGTTGACGCGGCGACAGGCTAAACGGCATCGGCGGAACGCGGTAATGCCTGGATGCCCGGATACCCTTGCGGGCGAGCCTCTTCACGACGACCGGGGGCAGATCGAAGATCATCTGCCCGCCCGGAAATCGCTTGGCACACTCGGTGATGAGACCCATCGACTCTTCGGGTTGCAGATACATCAGCAAACCCTCGGCTGTGATGAAGACACCGTCGCTGGTGTCAACTTTGTCCATCCAGCTGTAGTCCAAGGCGGATTGCGCGAGGGTAGCGATTCGCGGCGATTGCGGCAGTAGCCGACGACGAAGGTCGATTATGGACGCGAAATCAATTGTCAGCCAACGAAATTGAGCGCCATCCAGTGTGCTGTCAAGCCGCCAGAAGCTGGTCTGCAGGCCCTCGGCCAGCGCGACAACGGTGGCGGCGGGATGTTCGGTCAGATACTGCGTCGTGCACTTGTCGAAGGCCAGCGACCGCAATGCCATCTCCTGGCCCTTGCGGCCGAACTTGTCGAAGTCGCAATCTATGGCGTCGGCGAGCCGAATCGCCATTGGATCATCGATGATCGCGTCCGGATGGCGCGCCTGATGCGCCCTGCCGTTCAGCGTTAGCAGCGCTGTTTCGGAGACGCCGGTGAGCAGACTGGCATCGGCCTTACCGTCGGCTGGATTCATGTAACGACCCTACGCCGGCCTGTTGAGTCGGGGGTCCGACCCGGAGCCTCGACACGACCCTTCTGAGGTGTTGGGATGTCCTGATGGGCGAGACGCTGGGATTTAGCAAGGCGACCTTCACCTTCCTGCGCGGCCTGGCCGAGAACAACGAGAAGGCCTGGTTCGAGGCGCACCGCGACGAGTACGAGAGCCAGGTGCGCGAGCCGTTCGTTGAAGCGCTCGAGGCCTGCGCCGATGCGACGGTCGGTGGGCCGTGGGAACTGCACGGCGGTCGCGAGACGATGTTCCGGATCAACCGCGACGTGCGTTTCGCCAAGGACAAGTCGCCATACAAGACATCGGCCGGTGGCCTGTTGACCCCGACCGGGGACAAACACGAGAACGCCGGGGTCGCCTACCTGCACCTCGCCGATGGGGGCGGGTTCCTCGCATGCGGTTACCACCAGCTCACCCCGGCGCGCCTGGCCCCCATCCGGGACCAGATCATCGAACGGGCAGATGAGTTCAGCGCGGTGCTAGACGGGCTGGCCGATCGCCGCCGAGCGTTATCAGACGGGGATTCACTGCGGTCGATGCCTCGCGGCTACTCCGAGTACGCTGACCACGAGCACGCCGAGCATCTGCGCCGGCGGTCCTTCATGGTGTCGCAGAACGTGACTCAGAAGGACTGGGTTACCGGCGACGTCGTGGGCCAGATCGCGGTGCTGGTGGCCGACAGCGCAGAACTCGTGGCGTTCCTGCGGGCGGCGGACCGCGGATAATTCGTCCGGCGGGGTCATCGAGACCGCGCCGCGGGCGCGCGCCACTGGCACTTCCTTGCCAGTGCAGCCTGAACCTCAGGCCGTTCCGAGTCCGATACGTCGGTAGCGTTCGAGTCTGGCCGCCAACCGATGCTCCTCGGGCACTGACCGCAGTCGGTGTAATTCGTCGGCGATGGTGTCTGACAGCCGGCGGGTGAACATCTCGGGTTCGGCGGCGGCGTCGGGATGCTCGGGCACAATCGCGTCGACGATGCCGTCTCGCAGTAGATCAGCCGATCGGATTCCTTGTGCGGCAGCCAGTTCTGAAGCATGGTCGACGTCGCGGTACACGATTGCGCTAGCGCCCTCAGGTGGTAGCGGCGCTAGCCAGCCGTGCAGCGCGGCCAGTACTCGGTCGGCGGGCACCATCGCCAGAGCGGGCCCGCCGCTGCCCTGCCCGAGCAGCACCGACACCGTTGGGGTGTCCAGGGTGACGAGGTCGGCCAGGCATCCGGCGATCTCACCTGCCAGCCCGCCTTGTTCGGCCTCGGTGGACAGTGCCGGGCCTGCGGTGTCGATGACCAGGACCAGCGGCAGCTTCAGCCCGGCGGCTAGCGCCATGCCGCGGCGCGCCTCCCGCAGCGCCGCCGGGCCCACCAGGTGTCCGGTCACCCGCTGCTGGCCTAGTACCACCGCGGGCTGACCGCCGAATCTGGCCAACGCCAGCACGGTCGTCGCCGCCTCGCCCTCTCCTCCACCGTCTCCCGGGTCTCCTCGCTCCTGCCCGCCCGACCCCGACAGCAGCACGCGCTCGGTGGTGCCGTGCCGCAGCAGGTAGCCGACACCGGGGCGGTCGGGACGCCGCGATATCTCAACCGACTGCCATGCCGGTGTGTCGGGCAGGTTCTCGGGCTCAGGTGCCGGAGGCGGTTCCCCGGGAACGTCGGAGACTACTTTAAGGGTGCGATCGAGGGTGGCGCGCAGCACGTCGAGGGGGACGACCGCGTCGATAACGCCGTGGCGTTGAAGGTTCTCGGCGGTCTGTACACCGGGCGGGAACGGCTCGCCATAGAGGTGCTCGTAGACCCGCGGGCCGAGGAAACCGATCAGCGCACCGGGTTCGGCGGCGGTGACGTGGCCCAGTGAACCCCAGGAGGCGAACACTCCGCCGGTGGTGGGGTGGCGCAGGTAGACGAGGTAGGGCAGATGCGCCTGCTTGTGCAGTTCGACGGCGGCAGTGATCTTGACCATCTGCAGGAACGCCACGGTGCCTTCCTGCATCCGGGTGCCGCCCGAACTTGGCGAAGCCAGCAGGGGCAGCCGCTCGGTGGTAGCCCGCTGAACTGCCGCGATGATTCGTTCAGCCGCCGCCACCCCTATCGACCCGCCCAAGAAGTCGAACTCGCAGGCCACCAGAGCCACGGGGCGGCCAAAGACCTGGCCTTGACCGGTCACCACGGTCTCGTCGAGGCCGGTCGCGGCGGTGGCATCGGCTAGTTCCCTGCGGTACGCCTCGGAGGTCGCGACGTCCAGCGGTGGTCGGTCCCAGCTGAGGAACGACCCGTCGTCGAGCAGCGCGTCGCGCAGCGCCAGGGCTCCGATTCGGCTCACAGGGAAAGGCTAATAGGGTGGACCCATGATTGGAGTCACTCGAGACGGCCACGTGATGACGCTGGAGATGCAGCGTCCCGAGCGGCGCAACGCGCTCAACGTCGGGCTCGTGGACGCCCTGCGCTTGGCGGTCGAGCAGGCCGCTGCCGAAGATGTCCGCGTGATCGTGCTTACCGGGCAGGGCCACGTCTTCAGCTCGGGTGCGGACCTGACCGATCCTGCGGGTGTGGCTGAGGCGCTGCCTGACAAGGCCAAGGCGTTGAACTTGGCGATCGACTCGGCGCCTATCCCGGTCATTGGCGTGATCAACGGCCCGGCGATCGGCGCCGGCGTCATCCTGTCGATGATCTGCGATCTGCGCGTAGTGGCCCCAGAGGCCTACTTCCAGTTCCCCGTCGCGAAATACGGCCTTGCACTCGATAACTGGAGTATTCGCAGGCTGACATCCCTCGTTGGGGCAGGCCGGGCGCGGGGCATGCTGTTGGCGGCCGAGCGGCTCACCTCCGAGGTCGCCCTGCAGACCGGTATGGCCAACAGGATCGGCACGCTAGCCGACGCCCAGGAGTGGGCAAAGGAGCTCGCTGGGTTCGCGCCGCTGGCGATGCAGCACGCCAAACGGGTGCTCAACGACGACGGTGCCTACGAGGACCCCTGGCCCGAGCACCAACAACTTTACGAGCGCGCCTGGGCCAGTCAGGACGTGATCGAGGCGCAGGTGGCGCGCGTCGAGAAGCGTAACCCCAGGTTTCAGGGCGGTTGATGGTGGTTAAGGCAGCGTTGCGTTTCGGGTTCGGGACCGCCTCGTTGTTGGCTGGCGGGTGGGCGCTGCGGGCGCTACAGGGCACGTCGACAGCTCTGGGTGCAACGCCTGCTGAGATCGCAGCGGTGGCCGGCCGTTCGCCGCGCTACCGCGATGGCGTCTTCAGCAACCTGGAGGCGCCGTCGGGTATCAGAATGGATGGTGAACTGCAGCGCACACTGCTGCGGGATCTGGCCAATGCGGGCTCGCTCGGAAAGCCCCCCGGTCCCATCCCGTTGGCGGAAAAGCCTCAGGTGGATAGCGAGCCAGCCGAGGCCGCAGCCAGCTGGTACGGGCACTCCAGCGCGTTGATCGAGATCGACGGATACCGGGTGCTGGCCGATCCGGTCTGGAGCCAACGCTGCTCGCCCTCGCGGTCGGTGGGTCCGCGGCGGATGCACGAGGTGCCCGTGACGCTGGAGGCGCTACCCGCGGTGGACGCGGTGGTGATCAGTCACGACCACTATGACCACCTTGATATCGACACGATCATCGCCCTGGCTCGCAGCCAGCGCGCACCATTGGTCGTGCCGCTGGGAATCGGCGCCCATCTGCGCAAGTGGGGCATCCCCGAAAGTCGGATCGTCGAGCTGGACTGGCACGAGAGTCACCGGATCGGTGAGCTGACGCTGGTCTGCACGCCCGCACGCCACTTCTCCGGACGGTTGTTCGCCCGTGACTCCACCCTGTGGGCGTCCTGGGTGATCGCTGGACCGACGCACAGTGCGTTCTTCGGCGGAGACACCGGGTACACCAAGAGCTTCGCTGACATCGGCGCCGAGTACGGCCCGTTCGATCTGACGCTGCTGCCGATCGGCGCCTACCATCCGGCGTTCGCCGATATTCATATGAATCCCGAGGACGCGGTGCGCGCTCATCTCGATCTGGCCGACACCGACCGCAGCCTGATGGTGCCGATCCATTGGGCCACGTTCCGGCTGGCGCCGCACCCGTGGGCTGAGCCGGCCGAGCGCCTCTTCGCCGCCGCCCAAGCTGAACGGGTACGCATCTCGGTACCGATACCGGGGGAGCGGGTCCTGGGCGGGCAGGAAGCTACTGCGTCGACACTGGACCCGTGGTGGCGCATGTAGGACGGCCCGCCGCGTTACGGTGCTGACCATGAATCCACCGGTGCGAGGGGCCGCGCTTGCCTTGATGGTCGTGGTGCTCGCCGGGTGCGGTGCCGACAAAGCCGACTCTGTCGATCGCACGGCGCCTGTTGCGGGCCAGTCCTCGCAGGTGTCTCCGCGCCTAGTGTCTGCGCTGCCGCTGCCCGAGAATGCCGTCAAGAACGCGGTCACCAAGCTCGACGACATGGCCGAAGATCTGATGGCTAAGTCAGGAATCCTCGGTATGGCCGTAACCGTCGTGCATGGGGAAGAAACGTTCTATGCCAAGGGTTTCGGGGTCAAGAACATCCAGGTGTCCGATGAGCCGGGCAACCAGGTCGACCCCGATACCGTCTTTCAGCTGGCGTCGCTGTCCAAGCCGTTGGGCGCGACAGTAGTCGCACAACAGGTTGGTGCAGGCGCGATCCGCTGGGACACCCCGATCGTCGACAAGTTGCCTTGGTTTGCGTTATCGGATCCTGCCGTGACGAAGATGGTCACTGTCGGTGACATGTACGCCCACCGCTCTGGACTGCCCGACCACGCGGAGGACTTGTTGGAGGATCTCGGCTACGGCCGACGCGTGGTGCTGGAGAAGCTGCGTGACTTTCCGCTCGACCCATTCCGGATCTCCTATGCCTACAACAACTTCGGCCTCACGGCAGCAGCCGAGGCGGTCGCTTCCGCGGCGAACGAGTCGTGGGAAGACCTCAGCCAGCGAGTGCTGTACGGGCCGTTGGGGATGTCGGAGACAAGTTCATTATTCGACGATTTCGTGGCGCGAGAAAATCGCGCTGTCGGTCACATCCACGCCGGCGGGAAGTACAAGCCGGATTACGTGCGCGATCCGCAGGCCCAAACACCTGCGGGCGGGGTCAGCAGATCGGTCAACGATCTGTCGAATTGGCTGAGAATGATGCTCGCCGACGGCAGGTACGAGGGAGAGCAGATTGTCGCCGCCGAGGCCCTGCTGCCTGCACTCACCCCGCAGATCGTGTCGAGCCGCGCGTCCGAACCGGCGGAGAGGTCAGGTTTCTACGGCTACGGATTCAATGTGGGCACAACGTCGGCGGCCCGCCAGCAGATGAGTCACTCGGGAGCGTTCGAACTCGGTTCGGGTACCAATTTCCTGATGCTGCCCTCAGCCGACGTCGCGATTGTGGTGTTGACCAACGCCACACCGACCGGAGTGGCGGAGGCGCTGACCGTCCAGTTCGCCGACCTCGTCCAGTTCGGGGAGCTTCGCCAGGACTGGTGGCCGCTTTATTCGGCGGCCTTCAAAGCGATGGAGGAACCGGTCGGCTCGCTCGTCGGCACGCGGCCGCTGGCAGACGCTGCTCCGCCCGCTCCGTTGGTGAGCTACGTAGGTCAGTACGCCAACGGTTTCTGGGGTCCCGCGCGCGTGACTGACCGCGACGGCGGCCTGCAGCTGGCGCTCGGGCCGAAACTGACCGCGCCATTGAAGCATTGGGACGGCAATGTGTTCACCTTCTCGTTTGTTACCGAGAATGCGCCGCCCGGGACGATCCCGAAGGCGACGTTCGACGGTGACCCGCTGACGCTGGAATGTTTCGACCAGGACGGCAAGGGGACGTTTACCCGATGAGTGCCGCACTCGCTGCTGGCCTTACCGAAGTCGAAGTCGCCCAGCGTATCTCGGAGGGTAAGACCAACGACGTCCCGGCCCGCGCGGCGCGCAGCGTCGCTGAGATCATCCGCGGCAACGTCTTCACCCGTATCAATGCGATTCTGGGCGTGTTGTTGATCATCGTGCTGTCGACGGGTTCGGTGATCAACGGCGCGTTCGGATTGCTGATCATCGCCAACAGCGCGATCGGCATGATCCAGGAGTTACGCGCCAAGCAGACGCTGGATAAGCTGGCGATCGTTGGGCAGGCGAAACCTTTGGTGCGCAGACAATCTCGCACCGGCTCTGTTTCGACACCGCTGGCCCCCAGCGAGGTGGTACTCGACGACGTAATCGAGCTGGGCCCCGGCGACCAGATCGTTGTCGATGGTGTGATCCTCGAGGCAGCCAACCTCGAAGTCGACGAATCGATGCTGACAGGCGAAGCGGACCCGATCGCACAGGACGCCGGCCAGCAAGTGATGTCGGGGAGCTTTGTGGTCGCCGGCACCGGCGCCTACCGTGCCACCAAGGTCGGCCGGGAGGCGTACGCCGCGAAGCTCGCTGAAGAGGCCTCCAAGTTCACCCTGGTCAAGTCCGAACTGCGCAGCGGCATAAACAAAATTCTGCAGTTCATCACTTACCTTCTAGTGCCAGCCGGTGCGTTGACCATCTACACCCAACTGTTCACCACTGATGCCGGATTGCGCGAGTCGGTGCTGCGAATGGTCGGGGCGCTGGTGCCAATGGTCCCGGAGGGGCTGGTGTTGATGACGTCGATCGCGTTCGCAGTCGGCGTGGTCCGGTTGGGGCGCAGGCAGTGTCTGGTCAACGAACTCCCGGCGATCGAGGGGTTGGCCCGTGTCGATGTGGTGTGTGCCGACAAGACGGGAACCCTGACCGAGAACGGCATGCGGCTCAGCGATCTGTTGGGGCTGGAAACCAGCGAGCTGGGCATCAGCGCCTTGGCCGCCATTCTGGCCCAGCTGGCCGCCGACGATCCACGGCCCAATGCCAGCATGGCGGCCATCGCCGAGGCCTATGACTCCCCGCCGGGCTGGAT